>DATHIE010000337.1:0-4541 GCA_035316905.1 Chryseolinea sp.
ACGTGTGGGGAGCTATCCAGTTTTCTCGTAAGCTCACCTTCGACATCGCCGATTGGCAAAAAGAAGCGGCGCTTTTTGCGTTGCAAGAAGGTAAGGCACTCATTGGTCGCGATCCTATAAATCCAGGTATACAACTGGGCATCTTCGCGAAAGGTATCGATGGCTTTATGGATCTTTATGAAAACGTCCTGGGTCAGGTCATTGGCATCGTCATGGTCAATGACCATCTTGCGAACATGCCAATACACCCGCTTCTGATATTCGCGAACGAGCAGATTGAAACCGTAATTCCTGGTCTCTGGATTTCGAATTTTGAATAGGAGCTCTTTATCTTCCAACGAAGAAAATGCTTGGATTTCGGACGTTAGACTAAATGGACCTGGTTAGGTTTAAAGGTAAGTCCTGAAAATTGAAACTTAAAGCAATTGCATTCGAATTAAGGCTCCTGGGCCATTCTCTGAAAGAAGTTGTCACATTGATTCCAACGTATCAACCAACAGCTCGAAATGTTCTTTCGCATGTGTAGGGAAATTGGCAAAGCGAAGCTGGTGCTTCCTGGCGGGGCCATATCCATCACCTGGCTGCATGCCTTTTTCAAGTAGCCTCTTAGTTACCTTTTCGGTGAGATCACCGCTATCAACAACCATAACGGTCCGTGATTGAAACCTTTCATCTTTAACAAACGCCTTTAAATCCGAATGCTTCTTAAGCGTATTGTATAGCAATATCGATTTATACTCTGTTTCTTTTCGAATCCTGTGTACGCTATGTCTTAACATGTCTGCCACCACTTTTCCAAGTAGATATATGGCCAATACATTGGGCGTTTCAGGCGTTTGATTTTTTACTGCATGTGAATGCAAGCTTGGAAGGTTGTGATATGATCCAATAGAACGTCCTCCTGCAAGTAACTGCTCCGCCTTTGCCAGGCATTTCTCGTTTACCATCCAGACTCCCAAACCGGCTGGTAATCCGAAGCCCTTTTGCACTGAAAAGAAAACTGAATCCAGTTTGGAATAATCAAAGTCGGGGTAGGGCAACGATGAAACTGCGTCAACCACCAACAGCGCATCCGGATGTTTACTCCTGAAACTATAAATGAAATCGAGGGGTAGCGAAACACCGGTGCTGGTTTCGTTATGAGTAAGGGCGATGAGCTCGGTTGAAGGCGGCACTTGTAATGTATCGACGAATCCTTCTCCTGAGGCTACTTCATATTTTACTGCCTTCTTACCAAGCTGTTCGCTTATCTCGAAGAAACGTTTTGAAAAAGAACCATTCACTAAATGAAATGACGTCTCTTCCACGAGATTTTGCACGGTCCTTTCCCAAATCTCCGTTGCAGAGCCAGTAAAATACACATGGTAATCAGAAGGTAAGTTCAATAATTGCCGCAGGCCGCTTACTGCTTCGGCATAAATGCTTTCAAACTTTTTGCTGCGGTGGGAGAGAGAAGGAATTCCATCGCGGAATGCCTGCTTCATATGATCTTCAACGGTGAAATAAAGTTGAGATGGCCCGGGCGTGAAATTGATCTTTTGGTAGCTCATGCGGCTGCAAAAGTAACAACTCGCCTGGAACACCCTTAATTAAAAAATACATTTTTATCAAGGTTGTTGAGCAATAGTGTTTTCCCTAAGTTGCATCAAATCCCACTCGGGTTTGGGACACGTTTGCTGAACCTAACAAAATAAACAATACCGAGTGTAGCTTTTGTACAAAATCAGGCTTCATCCCCGACACGTCGGGGCCTCGCCCAAAAAGCAGGTTAACAGAAGAAGGTTGCGGACATGGGCAGCTCAAAACTTGTCTTAATGGGGTTCAGAAACACCCTTCCAGACCTGGTGGGCTTTTTTTATCTAAACAGGGCAGTGCCCTGCTAATACAATACCCTGAACTTTATCGTTTGATCGATCTGACGTAACTCCTTGATGACGTCCTTGTCATACTCCTTATTGATATCAGTGATCACATAACCGATGGTCTCGTTTGTTTTCAAATACTGACCAACAATGTTTATGCCGTGAGTCGCCAGGATGTGATTGATCTTTGCGAGAATACCGGGCACGTTGTTATGAATGTGGATCAGCCGATGCGCATTTTCCAGCAATGGAAGAGTTAGATTAGGAAAGCTCACACTGTTTGAAGTGCTTCCCGTGTTTATGTAATCCATGATCTTTCCAGGAACAAAATTTCCAATGTTCTCTTGCGCTTCGGATGTGCTGCCACCGATGTGTGGTGTAAGAATAGTGTTGGGTAATCCACGCAGGTCAGACTGGAACTCTTCGTCATTGCTTACGGGTTCATGTGGGAATACGTCTATTGCACATCCTCCTACTTTCCCTGAAAGAATATTATCACGAAGGGCCTTAATGTGGACGATATGACCCCGGCTTAAGTTAATGAAGATAACACCCTTTTTCATCCACCCGAATTCCCTGGTGCTGATAAGATTGTGGTTGGATTCTCGACCATCAACATGCAAGGACAGTACATCCACTTGCTCTAGTACTTCCTTCATTGATTTGCATTTCACAGCGTTGCCAAGCGACAATTTCTCCTCTGTGTCGTAATAGTACACCTTCATTCCGAGCGACTCGGCGATCACAGACAACTGCGTTCCAATATTGCCATAACCAATGAGTCCCAGCTTTTTACCACGTACCTCGAAACTGCCTTTGGCTGACTTGTCCCATGTTCCTTGGTGCATTTTAACGGACTTATCGACGATACTCCGCATTAACATTATCATTTCTGCCACGGCTAATTCAACAACAGATCTTGTATTGCTAAAAGGCGCATTAAACACCGCAATTCCCTTTTTAGTGGCGGTATCAAGATCGATCTGATTAGTACCGATACAGAAAGCGCCAATAACCATCAGTCGGTTTGCATTTTCAAGAACCTTCTTTGTAACCTGTGTCTTTGATCTGATGCCTAACACTGAGACATTTTTGATCCTTTCACAAAGTTCATCTTCTGTTAACGCAGCATGATACGTCTCGACGTTGAATCCTTCCGCTTTTAGAAGCGCTAGTGCTACCGGGTGCACGTTCTCCAGCAACAGAACATTTATTCTGTTTTTCGGATAAGAGATAGCCGTATTGAGTTTATTCAAGTATAAAACTTCGTCCAGGCTTGGGGTGATGTGATCAGCTTTATTCAAAATGATTTCCCTTTCTACATTTTCAGTGAAGACATAAAACTTATTGGCGAGTCCTGAGTGTTTAATCTCGTAGTCAGTGTAGCCATCACCAATAACGTAAACGTCTCCCGGAAGATTCAAACGTTTCAACTGTTCAACCTTACCGTTATTGGACGATAGCGGATTGTCAGTGTCGAACCCTATCACACGCCCTTCGGTATCGAAGCGGAATTCGTTTGCAAGTATGTTTTCTTCTTTTATACCAAACTCTGTAACGATTGGCTCGATAAATTCCCTAAAGCCGTTGGATATAATATAAATGTTGTCAGAATAATTGCTAAAGAAATCCCTGTTCCGCTTGAAGGATTCCGACACCTTGCCCTTTAGGACATTTATAAGAGGCTCAATGTGCTGCTTCGACAGGGAAAGGAGATTCAACCTTTTCTCAAGCGATTCACGAAAGGAAATAGACCCATCCATTCCCTGATTTGTGATGTCGGCAATTTGTTTCTTCCTCTTTTCCTTTTCAGGATGGTCTTTAAGCGAGATGTCGGCAAGGACATCAAGGGCTTCCACCTTTGTAAATGTGCTATCGAAATCGATTACAAAGTACTTGTTGAGCTTCATCGCGCGGTTGTAAACAGCAAATGTAAATTGCTTTTAGCACTTTAAAATTTACAAAACTCAATTTTTTATTCCTCCTAACGTGTGATAGGATTTCAAGCTCAGCTTTTCCTCAGATAATACTGCTGGATCATTCACGGTTCACCATAAACATCGCCGTAGGAATCAGGCGTTCCATCAATTCGTCTTTCAAATCCGGTTCTATTGATAGACTTGAAACAGCCGTTGACATACACGATAACCAGGCGACAGCATCGTCGGCAGTGATAGTGTGAGGAAGATGCCTTGCCCTTAACTGCGGGTGTCCATACTGACTTGAGTACAAAGGTGGCCCTCCCAGGAATTGTGTAAGAAACAGTCGCTGCTTTTCTTTAATAACAGCTTTGTCTGTTTTAAACAGGTGTGAGATTTGCGGATTCTCGAACACAAGATCATAAAATCGGTCCACCAGCAACTGAAGGTTGCTTTCTCCCAGTCTATTAAATAGAGGTTCTTCGGCCAATTCCATAAGTCCCGAATATATTAGAGATAACTCAACCAGCGTTTATCACGGTGCTCTCGTTTGTATCTGTCATACCACAAACATAGCGGGATTAAAGCAAGTACCAACACGATCCAGGCCAAGTAAACCACACCAAGCGAGAATCCATAACCCTTCAAATTCGGTGAATCAGTCACCCAGGTATCAAATACCATATCAGAAATCTTGAAGCCGGTTGCCGCAGCAGCAATGAAAGCCACCAGATGGATCACGTATATGTGAATGATGTAA
>DATHIE010000338.1:0-2318 GCA_035316905.1 Chryseolinea sp.
CGGCCGTTGACTACGTTTATGGGCCTCGCCGAAGTAGCGAAGATCACAGTTAAAGACAAGAATGCTTTGGAGTTGTTTGCAAAAGTGAGGGAGACGGCAAGCAACCTCGACAAGATGTTAGTAAAGCTTCAATCTATAAGCGATGTGGGAGCGCAACAACTGGTCTACAAGGAAGTGTTCGTTAAGGAAATCGTCGACAATGTCTGCGACGGATTCGGCGATGAGCTCAAGCAAAAGAACATAATGGTCTCGTGCTCTGTCGAACTGCAGGACTCATTCTATTCTTATCCTGCAATGTTTAAAACAATAATTGAGAACCTGGTGGAAAACGCCATTCATTTTAGCGGGTTCGAACATCCCTTCATAAAAATCAGAGCGTTCCAGAACGCAGATCATGTCAACCTTGCGGTGGAAGACAACGGGCAAGGTATCGATCCACAGTACCAGGATCGTATATTCGATATGTATTTTAGAGGCAGCGAGCGGTCAAAGGGAAATGGCCTGGGTCTCTACATCGTAAAGAAAGCTGTTGAAAAACTAAGCGGAAAGATCACCGTTACATCTGTCTACGGAAAGAGTTCTGTTTTTCTTATCGCATTTCCTACAAATCACAATCACACCGAAGTAATTCATTAATGTATTAACCAGAAATTCTGTTTAGATTTAAGAAGACTCTTAGGTGCATGAATGTAAGGACTATTGGGATTGCCTGCTGCCTTCTTTTGTCAGTCGTTTCGCTAGCTCAAAATTCAAAGATTGACAGCCTGAACGCGGCATTGCAGAGCACTACTGACAACGCACGCCGCGCCGATATCCTCCACGAACTGTCAGCTGAATCTTTTGATTATGATTTTGATAAGAGCCGCGATTACGCTCTTCACGGGCTTAACTATGCAGAAAAGGGGGACTACCTGCTGGGAGTAGTTAAGTCTCTCACAGATCTTGGACTCTACTATTATTTTACGGGTGACTATAAAAATGCTCACAGATACTATACGCAAGCCATAACACAATGTGGAAGCAATAACTTCGGCGACTATCCTGCCTATACATTGACTCGCCTGGGAAATCTTTACCGCGTCCAGGCCGGATTCGATTCAGCGCGCTACTATTATGAAGCCTCTCTACTTGCCCTGAAAGATCAAAAAGGAGATTTAGGTCTTTCGTCCGTTCATTATAGCCTTGGAATTCTCGCTATGGATCAGGCCGATTATGACAATGCGCTGTCGAATTTACGGATAGCCCTTGCGATACGATCAAGAACGCGGGATAGTCTTATAATCGGCGAATGTTGGAAATCAATTGGACAAGCTTACCAGGGCAGGTCAATGTTTGATTCTGCGATGTATTTTTATGAAAAGAGTTTTCGGCTTGCCAAGCGATTCAACGATCCTGAGTTACAGATGTTCTATTATATAAGCAGAGGAGAGATACACTTTGCAAACGGAGACTACCAGAATGCAACTAAAAATTTTTTGCAAGCTCTCGATTTATTGAAGACCCACGATTTCAAACGATACCATGCGATCGTACTGACAAGGATTGCGCAGGTATATGATGCGCAGGGGAATTTTAAGCAAGCCATTGAACACCTCTTGAGCGCATTGAGGATCCACGAATCACTGAACAGCCGGCAGGAGGTTGCCCGTGTTTATGGCACTATGGGTTGGGTCTATATCAATCAAAAGAATGACTCAATGGCCGTAAGTTATGCACGACGTTCGTTGCAATTGATGAAACAAATCAATGACAAGGCGGGGATGGCGTTTGCTCATAACCTTCTGGGATATATCAATTACTCGAGCTCAAATTACCGCGCAGCATTGGACGAATACAATCTAGCCTTGGAATTGCGGCATGAAATCAAACTGGAGCAGGCGTCGGCAGCAACACTTTTCAACATCGCACGGGTTTACGAAAAGCAGGGACTATATGAAAAGGCACAGGCCCACCTTTTGAAGGTTCTTGCCATTGACCAAAAACACATGGACAGAGATGGTCTTGTTATGACCTACAATACATTGGGGGGTGTTCTCACCAAGAAGAAAGCGTTTGGCGAGGCGGAGCGTTTTCTTCAAAGAGGTCACGACCTTGCAGTGTCTGTGAACACGCCTGTCGAACTGAGTAATAACCACAAGATTTTTGCCGAACTCTATAAGGCCATGGGTGACAATCGCAAAGCGATTCAGTACTACGATGAGTACATCGCTTTAAATGATTCCATCTTCACTAGACAAAGTGCGACTAAGATTGCCGAAATGAGCGCGCTCTATGAACTGGAGAAAAAGGAACAAGAGATTCAGATACTAAGTCAGCGT
>DATHIE010000339.1:0-2581 GCA_035316905.1 Chryseolinea sp.
TGAGTTCAGCACCGTAATTGCCTGATGAAATCGCTTCAATAAATCCAGAGAGCGATGTAACCGCGCGTCCCTGTTGTTGAAGTCTCGCTTCATGCTCAACCACGAGTTTGCTTGAGTTGCTCTGGAGCCTGTAGAGCAATACGCACAAGGCAGCGAAGGCAGCAACTAACAATGCAATTGAGATCCAGGAAACAAAATTTAAATAGGAGGAATCAGATTTTAAGTTTTGATCAACATGCACTCCAAGTCTATCCATCGTCGCCTGAAATTGTTCAAAGGATGCGTCAAAAGCCTGGTCGAGATTGTCTCCGGCTTTGCTCACAACAACAGCCATAGTGCTGTCGGTGGCGGCAACAGTAGTTTCATTCTTATGCTTCCAGCGACCATCAGCCGCTTCAATCAATTTTTCCAGGTCGAAGATCGCTTCCTTTAGAATGGCTCTTTTTTCCTCGTCATTAACGTCGGTAAAAGTTCCGAGCTCGGTAACTTTTCCGTCATAAGCGCCCTGGAGATTAGTCAGGGAAGCCGCCAGCGGTTGCTGAACGTCGCGCTCATAGTTAAGGCTGGCGTCACCTGCGATGAGTTCTTCCAGCCAGAGGTGTGACTTTGTTACCTGGTTTTTGACATTGTCAAGTAACGTCAGATATGGAACATTCTGCCTGTAGGTACTGAACATCCCGCGCTCAACATAAGCGATGAGTAGGGTGATAATAAGTCCGGCAGATGCAAAGATTATTGTAAACTTAAGCGCACGATTTCTCATTGCGGTTACTGGTGGTTATAAAGACCCAAGAGAGGATTCGCTGAAAAGTTAAGTAATAATAGGTTGAAAAGAAAAGTAATGAAGGGAGCGCCCTAAAAAATCAAACGTCATCAATGTATGAAATTGCTGGTTTTTGACACAAATCGAGTCAGCCAACTCTACTTATTTCGGTTACCCGTTTCAGTTGATCAGACCTCGGCAAGGGCAGTTCTGCTCGCGGTCAAAATGCGTTCGATTATTTGGTCGTCTATCGCCGACGATATGAACATTGCCTCAAATTGCGATGGCGCCAGGTAAATTCCCTGACGTAACATTGATTGAAAATATGCAGCAAATCTTTTCGTGTCGCATCCCTTCGCGCTGTCGAAATCTGTCACTGACTTATCCCCAAAAAAAAGCGTGAACATCGAACCAACCTGATTCACCGAACCCTTGACCCCTGTCTCCTTAAGTTGCTTCCTTAGTTCATCAGCAAGCAATGTTCCTGACTTGTTTATTGAATCATAAACAGATTGATTGTTCTGAAGTTGCTTGAGCATCGCTAATCCCGCCGCCATTGCCAACGGGTTTCCGGACAAAGTACCGGCCTGGTAAACAGGGCCCAGCGGTGAAACAAAGTCCATGATCTCTTTCTTTCCCCCATAAGCGCCAACAGGCAAACCTCCCCCTATAATTTTCCCCAGGGTGGTCATGTCAGGCACTACGTTATAAAGTTCCTGGGCTCCTCCCAGCGACAACCGGAATCCAGTCATAACTTCGTCAAAGATCAACACGATCTTATGCTTGTCACACAAATCTCTGAGACCTTTCAGATATCCGGCGACTGGGGCAACGCAGCCCATATTTCCTACGACAGGCTCAAGGATAATAGCTGCGATCTCATTTTTGTTGTCATCAATAATCTTGGTGATGGTCTGTAGATCGTTGAAGGGAGAAAGCAGAGTATCCTTTGCTGTACCCTTTGTTACACCGGGACTATCAGGAGTACCAAACGTCATTGCACCGCTGCCAGCTGCAATCAGAAAAGAGTCACCATGTCCATGATAGCATCCCTCCATCTTAATAAACTTATCACGGCCCGTATACGCGCGCGCAACACGGATAGCTGACATCGTGGCTTCCGTGCCTGAGTTCACGAGTCGGACTTTCTCAACTGATGGAACCAATGAACAGATCAGCTCTGCCATTTCCGCTTCCCGCGCCGTGGGAGCACCAAATGAGGGAGATCCTGACAATGCTTCCCTTACGGCTTGTTCGACGTCGGGATTCGCGTGTCCCAGGATCATAGGACCCCATGAATTAATAAGATCGACGAACTCATTACCATCTTCGTCATACAGGTAAGCACCTTTTGCACTTTTTATGAACAGCGGATTGCCTCCTACTGCGCGGAATGCTCTAACGGGAGAATTGACACCGCCAGGAATAAACTTTTTCGCCCCTTCAAAAAGAGTATGACTACGGGAAAAATCCATGATAATGAAATTTTATAGGTGAGGTCTGAAGATACAATTATAGCTACCTGCGCTCAATCACTTTCATACTTCCTTCATCGAATTTGATAAAAGGAACGAGCGCGTTACTGCGGCCGAATTGGTAGTCGTATCCTTCCGTTAGATAACCTGGAATGACGCCATCCTTGGTTAATCCATCCTGAAAGTATACACCGTGTTTTTTAAGTTGATTTCCCAGGAATATCATCAACTCATATCCTACACTTGCGTATGTAGACGGAGCTCTACCGTGGGTCTTAATAAACCTTCTCCTAAACGCCTTCGATGTCGGTTTCTCAAGACCAGCATAATTTGGAGCCGTAAG
>DATHIE010000340.1:0-8880 GCA_035316905.1 Chryseolinea sp.
TTCCCTGGTGTCCTGGGAAATCAACCGTTACATCCGGTGCATTATCCCCTGCCATTATTGTGGCATAATATCCTTTAACACCAGCTTCTTTTAACATGGCAACCATATAGTTGGACAGTGCTTTGCAATCCCCGTAGCCGGTTTGGTCGACGGTTGTCGCATCAAAGGGCTGTAAGCCTCCGATACCGAGCTGGATGCTTACATAGCGGGTCTTTCCTTGAAGATAGGCATATAACGCCCTTGTCTTTTCTTCGGTGGTTTTAAGATCTTTAGTGATATCGCGTATCTTCTTTTTTGTTACATCAGGTAATGCATCGCGACCATTGTTCAGCTGGGCAATCCATTTACCGTATTCAACCCAGCTGCTCATGTCACCTGCATAACCGTCATACTCAAAAAGGCTTGGCCCCACCTTAATGTTTGGAACAGCCAGGTCACTGCCCAGGCTTAATCTTTCAAACTTCTTAGGTTTAGTGTTTTCAAACGTCCAGGTCATGGATTCGCGCTTGTCTGGTTCCGTGACAATTTTTGGCGCCTCAATCTTGAAGAGTCGATACCTTGGTTTCAATTCTTTTGGATAAATGATTGCAAAGAATTCTTTTTGCGTAGTAACCTCATCATCATTGTACAGATAGAAATCAGGGATAGAATAAAGATACCGCATAGATAGCGTATATTCATATTCGACTGTATAGGGATACGTTGTTTGAGAAAGGTCGGCATATTTTATTCTGTCGTCCTCAAACAAGCTGTAGCCGGAAATCGCGCTTTGATCTTTAATATCACTTTGTTTGAGCTTCTTTATTAAGTTCCCCTGAGCATCATAAACATTGGCCTTGAAGCTTTCCACTTTTCGTAGTTTGTCGTAAAGAATAGCGATATCAGCGAAGTCGTCTGCCTTTGAATTCAGGATAGTAATCACTTTCCGTACATAATGGCTTGATTGACTCTTGCTATCGATGTAAAATCTGGATTCACTCTCCCGAACAACAGCATACATTCCCTGCTTCATATCCTCGGGAATTGCACTCACCGGATATTTCGGCTCGACCGCCATCGTGCGAATAAACAGAGTTGAAAGAAGTATCGTTAATGCGATGCGCATATTTTATTTCTTTTTTAGAACTATCTGCTCGGCTTGTTTGGCAACCAACTGTGTATAAAATTCGCGTAAGAGCGGGTATTCATCCTGGCTAAACAGGCTGTTGTTTATTTGCAGATTGCTTGTGAGTGTTATGAAGTTACCAGCTTGTGCCATATTGTAAACATACCTCGCTGAATTATTCGGTAGCTTGATTACAAAGCTCTTTGGCAGTTCATCAACAACATAACCTTCGGGGACCGAAATTTTGCACATGTAAAGTTTCTCCACTGGACTTCCATAGTCGACCGGATATTCGCGTTTTTCCAGTTTGAACACATTCTCTTTGACCCGCATATCGACAAAAGGATTAATGTATATCATTTCTCCCGCCACTGTCGACTGCTCCTGTACGGTGACGGCGTGCACCTGCACTAAGTTCTGATCAATCTCTTTTACATGTTGAAATTCACTTTTCTCAACGGTCCATGATTTATCCGCTAGAAAATCCTTTACGTATTCCTGTTCCCCTTTTGCGAGAAAAGCTTTTCTGTATCTGTGGGCATCGTAACCTTCACTCGTATAATTCATCTTGCCCGTAAGCGCGCCGTTATCAAGCACTACGAACTCGCCGCTCACGGCAGTTCTCGATTTAGATTTAGTTTCAATGTTTATCCAACCGTGGTTAGTTGCTGAGATCACCAGACCTTCGCCATTTAGGCATCGCTCGGGCAATAGTTGCATTGGAAGATGTTTGTCCGTAGCATCAAGCAGAATCGTCTTGTCGCCTACTTTAGCCCTGCAGATCACATAATTAAATTGTGATGACATGGGGTATTCCTTACGGACAAAACCGTGATCGCGCGTGCTCAATAAAACCATATCGACGGGAATATTGATCTTTTCAAGCATAGACGCCAATGCAAGATTAATATCGCCAGACGTGCCCTTCTTGTCTTCATCAAAAACCTTTTTTAGGTTAGATGCTAAGTAATCTTTTTCGTCGTCCCACTCCAGTGTGTTCTTGACGTAACTGTGGATAGCGGATACTTTTTGCATTGGATCAGTTATGCCCGTTGTTATCTCTTCCGCTTTCTTTTTCAAAAAACCAGAACCCTTTATTATTTTACCAAAGCTTTCGCTTTCCAATAATTCGGTATTCAATTTTGCCCATGAGCCCATAATTTCCTTGCTTGCTCCGCTAGGGTAGTTAATATATGCCAGTGCAAAGTTGATTTTTGATACGTAATTGTCTTCGCTGGTCATGAAGGGTTCTGCTTTGAAAGCGGGCACATCCTTCGAAACGTAGTGATGAGCTTGCACTTGAAAATCTGCGCTCGGTTTGCTTTTTACTTCATAGCTAGTCACTGGAACATAACCTTGCATGTATTTTTCAAAGATGAAAAACTCTGGAAAAAGAGCCCAGTATTCACTCAGTCGTACTGGAATGTCGTGTTGAAACTTCCAATCGGGAAAATTTGACAGATATTCAGAGGAAACCGTATAACTGTACTCAATAACTGAACCTACTTTGACATTTGGGAGTGTGAATTTTTGGAGGTTTATGTTCTTATTAAACTTTTCCTTAAAGGAATTGTCTTTTGACATCCTGGACTCAACAACCTTTCCATTTTCAAGATTATAAGTTGCTGCTTTCAAATTCGTAACTTTTTCCCCACCGGCTCCAACATGGAAAAGAGCAATGCTTCCATTAGCCCATTCCATACCCTCTTTTTTGAGGATTTTTATCCGAACATGCCTTTCAAATTGAAGCGACGATTCGATCGATGATGCAGTTATGTATGCTTCACCGTAATCGGTCAGCATCACGGCAGCGGCGGATGAATCCTTGTCATACCGTGTCATTTTCAAATCTTCAAGGGGAATTTCGCCAAATTTGATGGGTGACTTTTGTGCATTAAGGGTCTGGAAGGATAGGGCAAGAAGAAGCCCGAAAATTAAGGTCTTCATACAACTGGTTTTTAAGGTTTGGTCGAGTAAGTATAGAAAAATGTTTCTAATATTTTAGATACCAGCTAGTTCAATTCTGTAACCTTAACTTTAGTGAGTTTTAATAATTAGAGGACTCCGCCCCGGAAAAACACCCCAAAAAATGCCTTCGAGTGAACATAAAGTCATACTGTTCCGGAAATTCGTTGTTTGACCAGGTAATCACGGAACGAAACGGATCGAATAGGCCGAATCAAAAGTGCGCCACCTGAAGGCAATTGGAGTCACACAACTGCGTAGAAGTTAGATGAAGTAGCTTAAAAGAATGTTTTCAGTTTTTCTCTATGCCAGCTTGTTCAATTCCGTAACCTGCACTATACTGAGTTTTTAAAGTTTTAAAACATTGGCTAAGTCAAAGAGCACATTTTATTGTCAATCCTGTGGTTACGAAGCAGCAAAATGGCTTGGCAAGTGTCCGTCGTGCAGCTCCTGGAATTCCTTTGTCGAGGAGATCACAAAAACGGAAAACAGCAAGAGCGAGTGGCGACAGGAATCCTACAGGTCAGGAGCGGTCAAAGCCCGAAGGTTGGATGAAATTGAACCGGGTAAAGAAATACGTATCAACTCGATGGATGAGGAGTTGAACCGTGTTCTTGGTGGCGGGATTGTGCCAGGCTCGCTTGTGTTGATCGGCGGTGAACCTGGAATAGGGAAGTCGACGCTCATGCTGCAAGTAGGGTTATTGTTGAAGTCAAAACGAGTACTGTACATATCCGGTGAGGAAAGTGAGCAACAAATAAAAATGAGAGCGGAGCGCCTGGGAGATTTTTCAGATCGCTTCTTTATTCTCACGGAAACGGATACAAAGAGTATTTTTCTGGTAATAGAATCTGTTCAGCCAGACATCGTTATCGTGGACTCCATTCAAACCTTGCATTCAGGTCAGCTCGATTCAATTGCCGGTAGTGTCGGGCAAGTTCGTCAATGCGCAGGTGAGTTTATGAAATATGCGAAAGAAACGAACACGCCAGTGCTACTTGTAGGCCACATTACAAAGGACGGATTATTGGCCGGGCCAAAGGTCCTTGAACATATGGTCGATACGGTATTGCAATTTGAAGGCGATCGTCATCTAGCTTACCGCATACTCAGAACGACAAAAAATCGATTCGGCTCTACGTCAGAGATTGGTATATATGAGATGTTAGGCACAGGGTTGCGCGAAGTTTCTAACCCTTCCGAGATCCTTATTTCGCAAAAGGATGGCCACCTAACCGGGGCGACCATCGGCGCAACAATCGAAGGCAACAGGCCGATGTTGATTGAAATACAGTCGCTGGTAAGTCCCGCGTCATACGGAACACCTCAAAGAACACCAACAGGCTTTGATCAGAAAAGATTGAACATGTTGCTGGCCGTCCTTGAAAAAAGGTGCGGGTTTAAAATGGGCACTCAAGATGTTTTTCTTAACATGGCAGGAGGAATAAGGGTTGAGGATCCGGCAATTGATCTGGCGGTATGCATTTCGATAATTTCATCGATGGAAGAAATTGCAGTATCTGACAAAATTTGTTTTGCTGCTGAGGTCGGATTGGGTGGTGAGTTAAGAGCCGTCAACAAAATTGATCAGCGCATTTCGGAAGCAGAAAAACTTGGATTCCAGGAGATATACATTTCGAAATACAGTCACAAGTCCGTCGACTTGAAAAAGAACCGTATCGTGATCAAATCTTTTGGAAAACTTACAGAGGTATTTGAGGATCTTTTTGGATAGGGAATTAGTGGGAAAGTTGATAGGAAGATAACTAATTTGCACCCATGGAAGTTTTTTTTACTCAGACGTTGGGCATTTCTGAAAACATATTCAGCTATGTTCTGTTGCCGTGCCTCATCTTTCTTGCGCGCATTACAGATGTATCTATCAACACCATCCGAATCATTTATGTACTTGGTGGTCGTCGCTGGACTGCTACTATGCTTGGTTTCTTTGAATCGTTCATCTGGTTGATGGCCATTAGCCAGATATTTGAGCACCTGGATAATTGGATCTGTTACATTGCCTATCCCGGTGGATTTGCATCCGGGATTTTTATCGGAATGATCATCGAGGAACGCATCGCGTATGGAAAAGTAATAGTGCGGATCATAACCAGAAAGGAAGTTAAAGAGCTGATTAATTTTTTGAATACAAAGAAATTCAGATATACGCATGTTAATGCAGAAGGACCGGATGGCCATGAGAACCTTGTGTTCACCGTTCTTGAACGTGATAGTCTTGAGGAGCTGTTATACAAATTGAAAGATATCCTGCCTACAGCGTTTTATACGGTTGAGAAAGTTAACCGCGCAACGGAAGTGGGAACGCTCGTGGAGGAAACCTCACGCTGGAGTATCACGACATGGTTACGGAGTGTTATCCGGCAATGAACATCAGACAATAAAATTATTTTTAATAATAAATTGCATTTCGAAATAAAATCAAAGCGTTTTATATGAAAACCATTGGTGTATTTATACTTCTATTTGCGTCTTTGGGTTTTACTCATTACCCCAATTCAATAAGACTGGAATATGTTTTTAAAGTTGGTGATGAATACGTAATGGCACAAAACACCAAACAAGTGTTAAAGCAGATGATCATGGGGACGGAACAAAAAGGCGAAAATGAGTATTCTGGCGAAACGAAACTCAAAGTAGCCCAGGTTACAGATGATGGAGCAAAGATCGAGATGCAGTTTATGAAACTAAAGAGCAGATCAGTGACTATCATGGGTGAAATGGTTATGGACAGCGAGGGTAGCGACGAGCAGGTTCAAAACAAGATGCTGAAAACAATGATGAAAAAACCATTTTTTGTCACAATGAATAAATCAGGCAAAGTATCAAATGTTGAGGGTGCGGAAAAATTGTGGTCGGAGCTAGGAACTCTGAATATGGATGATCAAACCACAGCGAAGGCAAAACAAATCCTGGAACAATTCATGGATAACAGCGCGCTAAAGAGCAATATAGAACAGGCGATGGTACACTACTCCAATGACAAAGTGAAAGAAGGAGACAAGTGGAATTCTATGAATGAATTCCCAATGGAATTTCCGATTAAAGCGGATAATTCATGGAGCCTCATAAGCCTTACCTCGGGCACGGCTAAAGTAAATGCTGATGGAGTCTTTACTACTACCGATAAGGAGAAGACGATCGATCTTCCAAATAGCATTAAGGCAAAGGTTGATCTTAGTGGTGGACAACAGTTAAAGTCAACCGTGGACGTCAAGACAGGCTGGGCAACGGATATACAGATTCATTCAGAATTGAAAGGAAAGATGATTCTTTTAGCAGGCGGAATGTTGCCGGAGAACATGGATGTTCCTATGGAGATTGTAACGGATACATCGTACAAAATCACAAAGAAGTAAAGCTTAATACGTTAAGCTTCATTCATCATTTTCAAAATATCGTCAACGTATTCTCTTGAGTTTGCAAGACGGGGCACTTTGTTTTGTCCTCCAAGTTTGCCCCTGCGTTTCATCCAAGCATAAAACGTCCCCTCAGTAACACTATGTACTTTCGGTGCGATAAGCGCCAGATTGTGGGCTCGTTTAGCATCATAATCGGAATTGATACCGCGAAGAGTTTCATCGAGGATTTTTGTGAACTCCTCAAGGTTTGAAGGCGGAACTTTGAATTCGATTATCCATTCGTGACCACCCTTCTTGCCTTCGTCAAGATAGATTGGAGCCGCGGTAAAATTATCGATCACCGCGCCTGTGAATTCACATGCTTTTGTTATTGCGGCTTCGGCGTTTTCGACGATCACTTCTTCACCGAAGGCATTAATAAAGTGTTTTGTTCGTCCCGAGATCTTAATTCGATGTGGATTTTTAGAAGTGAACTTTATGGTATCGCCAATGTTGTATCGCCACAAACCTGAGTTAGTAGATATGACCATTGCATAATTCTTATCCAATTCGACTTCGGCGAGCCGGATCACCCGCGGGTTCTCTGAGTCGACTTCCTCGGCAGGGATAAATTCATAGAATATGCCGTAGTCAAGCATGAGCAACATTTCTTCAGAATTTCTTTGATCCTGAATCCCAAAAAACCCTTCGCTGGCATTGTACGTCTCCCAGTATTGCATCTTTTCAGACGGGATCAGTGACTGGAAAAGCTTTCGGTAAGGAGCAAATGCCACTGCGCCATGAAAGAACACTTCGAGATTGGGCCACACTTCAAGGATGTTATTTTTCTGCTCAAGCTCTACAATTTTTTGAATGAGCAGGATAGTCCACGTAGGGACACCGGCAATGTTCGTAACATTATCTTTTGCGCTTTCGAGCGCAAGTTTGTTGATCTTCTCCTCCCAATTTCCCATCAAAGCTGTTTCGAGACTTGGTGTCCTGATGAACTGGGCCCATGGTGGGAGATTCTGCATGATAACAGCGGAAACATCGCCGTAATAAGAAGTTGCCGTGGGATCTAACTCGTTGATTTGATGACTTCCACCAACGGCCAGGCCCTTACCATTGAAAAGTTTTGTGTCGGGATTGTTATTTACATAGATCGAAAGCAAATCTTTGCCGCCTTTGAAATGACAATCTTCCAATGCCTCTAGCGATACCGGTATGAATTTGCTACGAGCATTGGTTGTCCCACTTGATTTCGAAAACCATTTGATCTCCGATGGCCAGAGAATATTCTGTTCTCCGCGCATCATTCGTTCGATGTATGGAAAAATGTTCTCGTATGTTTGAACGGGGACTCTTTCCTTGAATTGCTCGTAGGAGTTGATGCTGCTAAAGTCATATCGCATCCCGAACTCTGTGCCTTTGGCGGAGGTTATGAGTTTCTTGAATAACTCCTCTTGAACTTCATTTGGATATTTTATGAAAAGCTCAATCTGATGAATGCGCTTTTGCATTACCCAAGTTAATATCGAGTTAATCAGCCCCATGAATCATTTGCTGTAACTTCAAAAGTAACAAACTTGATTTGATGTTCGCGAATTAGCTGTGAAGAATAGCCAAATATTATAGTGCCTCGGATGGGTCGGGCCAATTGTCTGTATTCTTTAATGTCACTTTAGAGCGACGCAACTCAAAGTTTTGGCCCAGATATACCTTGCGCACTTGGGGATCACTTGCTAACTCTTCTGCAGTTCCGTCCTTAAACAGCTTGCCGTCTACCATAAGATATGCGCGATCGGTAATGGATAACGTCTCATCGACATTGTGGTCTGTGATAAGAATACCAATATTCTTGTTCTTGAGCCTGGAGACGATTGATTGTATTTCTTCGACTGCAATAGGATCGACGCCTGCAAAGGGTTCATCGAGAAGCACGAAGTTAGGGTCTACTGCCAGCGCTCTCGCGATTTCAGTTCGACGTCGTTCGCCCCCGGAAAGAGACATTCCAAGGTTCTTACGCACTTTGTGCAAACTGAATTCATCTATGAGTTGGTCTACTTTGTCTTTCTTTTGCTGTTTCGTGAATTCGCGCATCTCAAGAACTGACAAAATATTTTCTTCGACAGTCAGCTTTCTAAAAACAGACGCTTCCTGAGCCAGGTACCCAATACCTTTGCGTGCCCTTTGATACATTGGAAGCGGTGTTATTTCTTCGTCATCAAGAAAGATCCGCCCCTCGTTAGGTTTGATCAAACCAACCATCATGTAAAATGAAGTAGTCTTTCCTGCTCCATTGGGACCAAGAAGCCCTACAATTTCGCCCTGACTCACCTTTACTGACACATCGTTGACTACTGTCCGCGTCTTATATTTTTTAACGAGATGTTCCGCGCGTAAAACCATACCTAGTGGAATTTGATGTCTTTGATACGTAGTTGAATTGAT
>DATHIE010000341.1:0-6247 GCA_035316905.1 Chryseolinea sp.
CAAATGACAAAATGCACTGTCTCGTTAGTGGGCCTGTAACGAATCATTCGATAAATCTCGAGCACGGTGGATCAGGTTCGTGGCTGGAAGTGGTTGGGTCGGATCAGACAGTAGATCTGGATAAGACACCCGTGAAACATAACCATATCGGTGAAGATGCAGCCAACGTAGAAAAGATACTCAGCTCAAAATACCCGAAGCCGGATGTTGCCAAGACGCCGGCGTCAACGCACGAGGAGGAAAAGCATTCACAGGTTCAGCTTGAGACGGACCTCGCTTTTATTCGAAGACTGGCACAACGAAATGGTTTTCACTTTTGGTTCGACTACGATCAAAATGCCAAACCCACCGCGCATTTCAAACCTCGCTCACTTGATGCGAAAGCAGTAGCCGACCTGAAGGTTAACCTTGACAATGCTAACGTGGACAACCTTCAAATCAAATGGGATATTAAGCCGCCGGTAAAATCGGAGGGCAAACAAATCGATCAGAATAGCAAAGAGATTTTTGGAGGAGAGACAACGCTGAAGAAATCCGAACAACTTGGCGCGGAAAGCCTCACCAAAATTGCTGGTAAAATTGCAAATGCAATGCGATTAGCTCCTCCCGTGGACAGTGCAGGCGCTTTATCAGCCAGGGCGGAAGCAGCTCTCAAGGATGCGCAATGGTTTATAACCGGAACGTGTAAAACGACACTGAAAAGGATTTGTAAGATCATCCGCAGTCACACAATAGTAAATGTAGAAGGTGCGGGGTCGCGATACAGCGGCAAGTATTATGTCATCGGAGTGAAACACAACATTGATAGTGCGGATCACACGATGGAGATTGAGCTTTCACGAAATGCGTGGAATTCAAAGGAAAGTGTTTTAAGTGACATCAAAGCAATATTCTAGCAATGGAACTCTCGGTAACAGAACAACTCCTCGACTGGACGCGAAACCGATACTTCGGAAAATATCGCGGAATCGTCACGGCAAATGACGATAGCACAAAACGAGGCCGGGTAAAGGTGAAAGTGCCTTCAGTGTACGGTAGTGAGCTTGAAGTGTGGGCAATGCCATGTCTTCCTTATGCGGGCGCAAATGTTGGCGTCTATATGATACCGGAGCCGGGTGCAGGTGTTTGGGTTGAATTCGAAGCCGGCGATACTTCGTTTCCGATCTGGACTGGTGGCTATTGGGTCGATGAGGAGCTTCCAAAGAATCAGCAAAATAACCAGGCTGAACCTTCACTTCGGATTATCAGAAGCGAAAAAGGCCTGATGATTTCATTCAACGATGATTCTGAAACCATCACTCTCAGCGATAAGGATGGCAGCAACATGATGACATTGGAAGTGAGAGATGGCAAGATCAGACTGAAAGGAAATATGAAAATAATAGTCGAAGCGCCACAAATCGAAATTGTCGAGAACACAACGCATCCACTAGTGTACGGAGATGACCTGCTTCAGTACCTGACGACGCTGGTCACAACTTTCAATTCTCACATTCACCCCGGATTAATTTTGCCAAATGGTAGCGTAATAACAACGCCAACAATGATGACAGCAGCGCCACCAAGTCCAGGTCTGTTGTCGACTAAAGTAAAAGCTGGATAAAGAATGAATTGAATAGCAGAATATGAACGAATCAATTGACAGCATCCGGTATCCGTTCGCCATAGATCAAAGTCTCGGTACGCTAATGTCTGAAAAGATCTATTCACAACACGTTAGGCAGATGATGATGCAGGTGCTGATGACGAGCCCAGGAGAAAGAGTTAACCGTCCAGACTTTGGATGTGGCCTGCGGAGGATGGTGTTTGCGCCGAACAGCGATGCGTCCGCCAATTTAACCCAGGTAATTGTGATGCAGGCCCTTGATAAATGGTTGGGAGATGTAATTGAAGTATTTGAAGTGAAGGTCACGGCAATCAATGAACGGCTGGAAGTCAGCGTAGTCTATATGATAAATGCTACCCAACAAAGGCAATATCTCAACATTGAAGTGACTGTATAATTAACACAGCAGACAATGATAGAAGCGAAGGATAGAATATTGGAATTGCGAAATCAAAATGCGGTAACGGGTATTGACTTTATCGCTGTAGACAAAGACACCCAGATTACAATCGAAGTGCATTTCCTGCTTGCGCCTTCGTCAATGGCATCACCGTTGTCCAATGGCCTTACTGCCGAACAAATACATATCTACAATGAGGATGGAGTCGTTCCTCGCAAAACCGTTACCAATCTCGCCTGGCTAAATGGCAATGATGTGATGGAATTGACTGTTGCGTCACCAGGTGATTTTACATTGTATAAACTCTTTATTGACGATCCTCGCGTCGATTCTTACTACAACAATATAACCTTTGACTTCAAAGCCGGTTGTCCAAGTGAACTGGATTGTAAACCTGGAGACCATGAGTGTCCGGATGAGGAGCCAGTTGATTTTCCCGTTGATTACCTGGCGCGGGATTTCTGGAGCTACAGACAAGCGTTGATGGAATTTGCGTCTCTGAGGTATCCCGGATGGAAGGATCGTCTTGCTGCCGACGCAGGTGTAATGCTTGCTGAAATGTTGAGCGCATTGGGCGATGAGATGGCTTATTACCAGGATCGGATAGCACGTGAAGCATATCTTGAGTCAGCCACACAGCGAAGATCTATCAGACGACATGCGCGTCTTGTCGATTACAACATTGGCAACTCGATGGGAGGATTTGCCTGGATCGATGTGCAGGCATTACCGGGCAAATCAGGTTCGGTGCCTGCAGGTTCTGACGTGTGGGCAGTCAGTGACAATGGTAGCCGTATCGACTTTGAATTCGGAAATGGATTGAATGAGGCACTTGACGGAAAACAATATTTCATTAATTCAAATATCAACTCTCTTGATTGTTACAGGTGGGATGAGGATCAGTTGTGTCTGCCTGTAGGTTCTACTGAATTGTATGTTCAAGGACATCATGCATTTGATCTTACCCAGAATCAGCCTTCGCGCAAATGGATATTGCTACAAACTTCACCGGCTAACCCGGCACAACCAGTACGCAAGCAAATTGTACGGCTTACGAGCCTTACGGACACGACCGATCCTGTAACTGTGGCGCAGATCACCAGGTTGCAATGGGATGAAGAGAATGCAACCGCATTTGAAATGGACATGACAGTGCTTCAGGTTCATTGTAATCTCATTCCGGCGACAGCAGGAAGAATACGGAGTTATTACTTTATTACCGGTGCCGATATTTCTGAACTCGATGAGCCTAGGCGAAGCGCACTTGAATTAAAGGCATCTTTCGAAAATCGGGAAATCATCCAGGCAATTGAAAGACGTGGTGCCAATGCCTCGATTGCATATTTATCCAGCCTTCCAGTTGCGGAACAACAACCACTTGTATGGTTAGGTGCCTCTCGTGAAAATTCTGCACCTGAGGTCCGGATCAATCCTCTTACCTTCAACGGCATTGCGTGGGGCGATGGACTACCCTGGTCATGGAAGCCGTCCCTTGTAGGTGTCAACTCATCCACCCCGCAGTCGGAAGAATTTACTCTTGAAGACGGAACGTGGAGAAGAATAGTAAGGTACCAACGCGATGGAGAGGAAATAATTCATCGGGATTATGCTTCCGGTGCCGGTTCAACCATTCGATTTGGCGATGGTGAATTTGGTTTGATACCAGCGGAGAAATCTGTATTTCTTGCATACTATCGAACGGGTGGAGGAGCGATTTGTAATGTAGCCCAGGACGCAATTACAGAATTTGATAGTTCGCTGGTTAATCTTGTGGGTACCGTAACGAACCCGTTGAACGTTATTCATGGAGCAGATCCGGAAACGTATGATGAAATAAGGCAGTCAGCTCCGCATGCATTTAAGGAAATTACTTATCGTGCTGTTCGTCCTGAAGATTACGCAGCAGCTGCTGAGCGGTTGAAATGGGTACAGAGGGCAGGAGCGGCATTGCGTTGGACTGGAAGCTGGCTAACGGTATTTGTAACTCCCGACCCGCTTCGTGCTGTCGGACTTAACGACGCGTGGCGAATTGATCTTGAAAATCAATTGAATCGATATCGGCAGGCAGGCAGGGAAACTGTTGTTATGGATCCTCATTATGCCGACATCGATCTTGAAATCGATGTTTGTGTGTCGGCTGGATTTTTCAGAGGCGAAGTCGAAGCGCGTATACTCAAGGCGTTGCTTGGACGCAAGGGTTTGATATACAAACCGGGCTTCTTCTCTGCAGACAATTTTACCTTCGGCACGCCACTGGAACGATCTCGTATCGAAGCAGCTGTACAAAATATCGTTGGAGTCAAAGCAGTTGAAGATATTAGCATCAGACGGCGCGGCGTATTCGATTGGAAGCTATTCGATGAATTCTATTACGATCCTGGAAAGGATACAATCATTCGTGTAGAAAATGATTTATTACACCCTGAAAGAGGAACATTAAAAATTGATACCCACGGAGGATCATGAGCTGCAATTGTAATCATAACACATCATCAGGAGAGCATGCGGTGTCCTGTCCATGTGACAGGTTTGTCCATCCGCATCCGTTGAATATCGGTGCGGGGTTGAAAGAGCTTCCACGGCAGATTGCGACTTTTCCGGAGTTCCGTCGGGCAATGCTTGGCGAGATCAAAACGAAAGCGCCGCTCTCAAGATGGTCAGCCAGACAAACCGAAGATCTTGGTGTAATGCTCCTTGAAATGTGGGCTTATATCTGTGATTCGTTGTCATTTTACGACAAAGTGATCAGCCAGGAGGAATACCTGCGAACAGCAGTGCGTCGGCCGTCGCTTAGAAAACTCATAGCATTGCTCGGTTATATTCCCAGGCCTGCAGTCGGGTCGTTTGCGTTCCTTTCGGCTATAGCTGAGGGTCGCCAGCGTATATCCCTACCGGTTGGGACTGCTTTTCGTTCTGGCGCTTTTGAAGGTGGTCCTCCTCAGGTGTTTGAATTGGATCAAGCAGCTTATATACATCCTTTCTTTAACAAGTGGAATGTTGTCGCTCCTCATGCCGGTGTTACCGGAACAACTTCATCGGTGTTGATCATCCCCGAGAGAGAGATTGTTGCAGGCCGGCCAGCGTTGTTATACAGCACGGTTAATTTATCTGACTCCAGGGGTGTATGGCTTTCAGGTGTTCAGAAATACAATGGTATAGATGGACGAAACTACAGACAACTTTCTTTTTCTATGCGGGCTGTTTTTTCTACGGAGCAACAACTTGCGAATCTCCGGTTTCTGGTGCCAACACAATCAATCGGTCTCTGGACAATGAATGTTGAAGGAACAGGACCCAGCGTTACCTGCGATGGACAAGGCTATTTAGTACTCAATAATATTATCCCGCAAATAAAAGCTGGTCAACTCGTACTTGTGAGTAAAGGGCAGGAGGCACGATGGTTCACAGTGACCGGAACGAGTACAGTTAGTCGCAAACAAAGCAGCGGAGATTCTGTTTCTCTGACTACGTCCTCAGGAACGACGACCTTCGCGTTAACTGGTGTTTCAGTGCCGGTCACGCTGCTTCGAATCGATAAATGCCTAAACGATCAAACACGAAAGGTTTCTGACGAAGAATGGACTGATGCAGATCGCGACCAGATAACGATTCACTTTGGACTCGAATCAGGAGGGACAATTACTGATGAACCGAAGTCCATGTTAGCTGGGAGCGACCCTCTTTTATTAGAAGGGAAATTCGAAAAACCTCTTGAGCCTTTCGAGCCAGTGCGATTTGCTCTATCGGACATCAATTTGCAGGCTGTTATCACTACGGGACGGCTGGATGCACAACAGTCGAAGTTGTTGACAAACCCCGGTCAAATTTGGAACAAGGAATTGACACTCCCGGTGACGGCATTTGGGAATGTCTTAACAGTAACTCATGGAGAGACTGTAACTGGTGAGGTGCTAGGCAGTGGTGATGCGACGCTGTTGAATCAGACATTCAATCTAAAAAACAACCCGCTGACGTATTTGCCTTCACCGACAGTGGCCAACAGTCAAGGAGTTGAAAACACACTCACGATCTATGTTGATGGAATTAAATGGAAAGAGGTTCCAAGTTTCTTCAATCGCACGCCTGACGACTCTATATATATAGTGCGGCAGAACGACCTTGGAGAATCGCAGATTACGTTCGGGGACGGAATTCGAGGGCGCCGGCTTCCGACTGGTATAGATAACATTATTGCCAGCTACAGGTTCGGAGCAGGGGCTGCCAGTCCACCTGCCGGAGTA
>DATHIE010000342.1:0-4570 GCA_035316905.1 Chryseolinea sp.
TTAAGGTTCGCAGCAGCTAAAACGGTAGACAAGGTCGAACAGAAAACGGCTTGATCTTTTCAATTTTTTGGTCACACAGGTACGCTGATTCGCACTCGCGTACCACAGGGACCATTTTCGTTTACGAGATCCTCGATCTCGAAAGCAGCACGGTGATACTCATTTATCAACCGCAAGCGTTCCTCCGTGAGCTTGATGCCCATTGATTTATGCGTGGGGAAGTTTTCCTTTCTCAATTTTATGGCAGCCTCCCGGCCAATTCCATCGTCTTCAATTTCAAAAACCAAAGCTCCTTCACGTTCGTTGATCCTGATATGAAGCGTGCCCTGCTCCTGTTTTTTGTAAAGACCATGGAGAATTGCATTTTCAACGTAAGGTTGAATAAGCAATGAAGGAATTTCAATCGCATCAACATCGACTTCAGGGTCAACATCCAGAATAAAATTGAATTTGTTTTCGAAACGCGTCATTTCAAGCTGGACATAATTCTTAAGCATTTCAATCTCATCGGAAAGCTTAATTTTATTGTTGACGGAATGATTGAGAATACTTCTGATCAGTTTTGAAAAAGTCGACAGATAATTGATCGCATTAAGACGATCATTTTTCGCGATATAATACTGGATTGAATTAAGAACATTAAAAATAAAGTGCGGACTCATGGCTGACCTCAATGCCATCAGCTTAAGCTCTCCGACTTTTTTATTAGCGTCCGCCAACGCACGGTCATGGGCTTTCCGTTCTGTGATATTATCCGCGAAAATACTTACACCTACAATTTGATCTCCTTCTATAATGGGACTTACCGAATATTGGAAGTCAATTCCATATCTCGATTCTTCCAGAGTGATGATCTCTCCCGCCAAAACGCGCATGTATATCTCCTTCCATTTGCTTGCCATCGTACTCTCTTCAGGATGACCGCTTCCTTGAAACATTGATGAGCCTGGGACAATATCGATACCGTACTGCTTGTTCATGTAGGCGGCGAAAGGTTTGTTGAACGTTATCAGTCTGAAATTGCGATCGACAGACCAGATAAAGACCTCAGTATTATTTATGGTTGCGTTTAGGTTTGCCTGGCTAAGGATCAATTGCTCCTGTTCCTTTTTTCTTTCAGTAATATCGCGGATCACCACGATCATATGGTGCTCGTCTGCCAGAACTATTCGTTGAGCGGAAATAGAGGCGTAAAAGACGTCACCATCCTTTCGGCTAAGCTTTGCCTCTTGGGAACCCGTGCCGTTTGTAAAGTAGGCTTTGAAAAATGCCTCTCTTTCTTGTTGGTCAACCCATAACGCAAACTCCTTCTGTGCGGAACTATATCCTATGACTTCTTCCCGCGTGAACCCTGATATTTCCGTGATCTTTCTGTTGGCCTCAACAAAGACAAGATCGCGTTCCCGGAGGATGACCATAAGGTCAGGGCTTAAATCAAACGCTTTAAGGAATTTTTCTTCCGCAGCCTTGCGATCTGTGACGTCCCTTATCAGCGACATTATGTAGTATCTGTCCTGCAGCTGGATGCGAACACTGGAGATCATAACGTGAACTACCCGTCCGTCTTTTCGTCTCCAGGGACATTCATAAACCACACTGCCCTGATCGAAATAAATGCTGAAATACGTTTCTCTATCGGAAGGGAACACAAAAAGATTAAATGTCCTGACGTCAACGCCCAAAGCCTCTTCCCTTCTATAGCCAACCACCTCAAACAGTTTTTGATTTGCATCCACAAGCACGAAATCATCTTCCCGCATGATGGTAATAAGATCAGGATTGCTGTGAAACGCTTTTGAGAACTTTTCCTCGCTCGTGCGAAGCCGCTCTTCAGCTTCCTTATAGAGGGTGATGTCATGACAAACACCACGAACTCCAATTGCGTGACCATTCTGGCTGATGGGGAACCCGTAAATACGCACCCACTTTGTGTAACCAAGCGGCGTCTTTGAACGAAGCGTATGATCGTACGGTTGCCCTGTACGCAATAGGTTGATGTTTGCATTAATCAAAACCGTACTTTCGTCCCCCCAGAGGATCTCTGACAGGTTCTCCGTCTTCAGATCAAAGTTTTTGTCAAGGCCGAAAATATTGAACATTTCTTCCGACCAGAATATAGAGCCGTTTTCAATCCTATATTCCCAGCTTCCGATTTTTGCAATGCGTTGAGACTGATTGAGGATGAACTCACGCTCACTCAGGTCCTGCAGGTTGGCATACAGTTGCTGATTAAGCTGATGAACTTCATTGTCCGCCTGCTCACGGATCTGTTTGTTCTTTTCCGCCAACTCCCAAAGGAGTTTGTCGTTCAACGCCTCGCTACTTTCAATAAGTCTCTTCAGAAAGAAACAGCTGAATCCAATAACAAAGAATGAGATCAGAACCCTGATCGTGTTGAACGGGTACGACGCCTCATTAAAGCCGAGCTGCGAATAACCTGCGTTGAAAAAATTCAAAATTGGATCAAAGAACACGATCGAAAGGAAGGGTCCCAGCAGTCCTGCGATAAGATGTTTTGTTTCCTTCAGACTAAACACTAAAAAGGGAAAACAACCGAAGCCAAGAAAAAAATATCTTACAACCAGGTATCCAGAAGCCTGGTAGTTTGTGCTTTCCTTTATTCCCACGATCTGACCTCCGAACAAATAAATAAATGGGACCCAACAGAGCATGATCCTGCTGGCATTGACGAATCCCATTCTGTTCATAAAAATGGGAAGCAGCAAAAATAAACTGCCTGCCAGGAGCCGGGCAGATGCATCAAAGGATTGATCAAAAAAGAAAAGCCTTCCCCACAGAACCAACAATGGCACACATGCCGCTGTCAGAGACACAAAGTTTGTAAGGACGATGTTTCTTCTTTCCGACCTGTTTGTCGAAAAGGACACACCATACTCGGTTATGGTCTTAAATAATGACATCGGTACGAAGATGCTCAAAAAATCAGATCATCATCAGTTGGGAACTGCAAAATTTAGGACTGATTCAAGCGCTATTCCGCGTGAATCTGCGTGTATTCAATCTGAGTTATCTGCAGGAAATTGCATTCCATACACATTTTTCCCGCTGATTCTCGCAGATCAAAAGACACGCTGATCTTCGCAGATCTAGAAAAATCCCAACACTTTTCGTGGCATTTCTTCGAGTGACATCACCTGGTCCGCGGCGCCAATTTTTATGGCTTCCTTTGGCATTCCAAAAACAACGCACGATTTTTCATCCTGAGCAATGGTTCGTGCGCCCGCTTCTTTCATCGTCAACAAACCGTCTGCTCCGTCACGGCCCATGCCTGTCATGATTATACCTACAGCATTCTGTCCCGCGTGAGCTGCAACGCTGTTAAATAGAACTTCTACTGACGGCTTATGTCTATTCACTAACGGTCCATCCTGGACTTTTATGAAATATTTTGCGCCGCTTCGGTATAATTCCATATGCTTCCCTCCTGGTGCTATGTAAGCATGACCTCGCATAACTCGTTCTCCGTTCGTCGCCTCCTTTACCGTTACTTCGCAAATTGTATTCAACTGATCAGCAAATGATTTTGTAAAGCCAGGTGGCATATGTTGAGTGATCAGAATTCCAGGAGACGTAGCCGGTGTATGAGTAAGAAAGTATCGCAATGCTTCTGTTCCTCCCGTGGAAGCTCCAATAGCAATAACCTTATCTGTAGTTTTATAAATATCCGAGTCGCGGGATGTCTCCGGCTTGGTAACCTTCGGATATTCCTGAGTGGCTTGATTCAAACCTCTTCGCTTCACCGGGACCATGTACGCTGCTTTTATCGCATCAGTAATCCTGATCTTCGAATCTTCGAGGTGTTCCCTTGTATTTCTGATCTCTGACTTTGCAACGATCTCTACAGCGCCGAGATCCAGTGCGCGCAAGGCAAGATTACTTCCGTGTTGTGTAAGGCTCGAAATGATCACTACCGGAATGGGATACTGGGCCATTAATGTTTTCAAAAATGTCAAGCCGTCCATCCTCGGCATTTCCACATCTAATGTGATAACGTCAGGGATATGCGATTTGATCTTTTTCGCGGCAAAGAATGGATCAGCCGCCACACCTATTACTTCCAACTGGTCGTCGGAATTGATAATGTCTGACAACGTCTGACGGACTAGCGCCGAGTCGTCAATAACCAAAACCTTTATCGATTTCTTCATTTACATCCTGAGTTTTAACCAACAAGCGCATCCTGACTTTTCCGGTAGATGTATTAAAGACGATCTTCCGTCCATAGTGTCCTCCGACATGCTGCGCGGAAACGTGAATATTATAGTCTCTCAATACTTCAAGAGCTATAGATATGTTACGCTCGCCAATTTTATATAGATCGTTATTGCGATAGAGAGAATTGCAGCCGCCGAAGATCTTGGCTTCAACGGTACCTAAGTTTGCCCGCCGGTTGATCATCGATCGTATCAGCATCCGGATCGAGGTCAATCCACGATTGGAGTTTCCTGCGTCATCTTCCGGCGTTCCGGGAAGAAGGTAATGGTTCATACCTGCGATCTTTGTTTCTCTATCCCACAGGCAAACGGAAACGCAGGACCCCAATACTGTT
>DATHIE010000343.1:0-7984 GCA_035316905.1 Chryseolinea sp.
CTATGGCAGGCACGGCAGCTGCGCTTTCAAAATTTATACGACCATTGTGCCTTACGTTGTATTGAATACGATGGATATCTTCCACCCGAGAATGAAAGGTGTCAAAGCTTCTTTCATATTTTACATACTGAAGAATCAAAAGGCTTGCTGCCATCCCTACCGACAAACCGATAACGTTAAGAGCCGTGAAGGCACTTTGTTTCTGAAAGCTGCGGAAGGCAACCTTAACATAGTTGGAGAACATGTACATCCGTAGCAAGGGCAATGAAAATGTATTTCGTAAAATGATCTCAGCTCTGAAAAATCTGATAGTATTCCACATCAATCGTCTTTTCGCAGACTTTTCTCCAAACTCCTTCACATCCCTGATAAATTTCTCAATGAGATCGCCTTCAATTTCCTCGTACAATTGGTCTGGGCAGAACCAGCTCAAAAAGCGAAAGATCCAATGCGATGTCTCGTTTTTATTCATACTTCAGCGTCTCAGCTGGTTTTGTCATTGCTTTAATCCAATCGTCTATCTTCCGCTAGCGCATACCAGAATACCGTATTCATATCTGTTACAATCCCGACATCTTAAGTTGTGGAACCATCTTCCATAATTCGAGACGGGTTTCTTTCATAGCACGAAGCATAGCCATACCGGCGCTTGTAATGGTATAGATCCTTTTTCTTCTTCCGCCCCGCTCCTTTGTTCCTCCGCCCAGGCTTGACTTTATATGACCTTTGTCTTCAAGCCGATAAAGCGTGACGTGAACTGCGCTGAGATTTACGTCACGTTTCAGCCGCACTTCTATTTCGTCAGAAATGGCTGCACCATAGGCATCATCTTGTAATGCGGCTACCATGGTTAGTACCAGTTCCTCAAATTCACCAAGGTATTCCTTTCCCATATCCTTATATTTTGTCAAGTAAATAAGACAATTATTTCCGCTTATCCAAAGGATAACAGAATTTCCAATTCAAAATTAATGAGGACGCCTAAACGTATACACAGTGTAAATGTTATACTGTTTTACATCAACCATCACTTTACGACTCCCTGTAAATCTATCTGAAGGAATGCTTGTTTATTTCAAACGTTCTTTAGAAGATTGAAAAGTGGTTGGCCTGTTAGAGGCTATAGAGGGTGATCATCAAAACGCCCTTTGATCCCTCAGCGCTCGAAACCATGTTGGCTTTTTCAAATTATGCAGCTTTGCTTCGCAGTCCGATTGCCAGCATGTCGCTCAAGTCGAGGAAACTCTACAGCTTATCACCTAAAACGTCTTAACGGAAATATTTCGGTTGCGTGTTCTTTTCAAAGAAGCGACGCACTCGATGGCCAGCGTGTGTGGTATAGTTTATTTATTTCATGCATAGCTTTTCCAAATAGGTAGGTATGACATTAAAACTCGAATGCTTACGAGACAAGGTTCTCGTTCACTACCAGGATGAAGCACTGGAGGTTCACCCCTTCTTCGTGAATCGCTTTGCTGAAAAAACAGACATAATTCAAAACCCCCCTGACAACACTCTAATAATTGAGTTCTCGGGAGACTTACAAGTAAAGGACTATAACGGTCTTAAGCTTTTAATCGTGAGGTAACAGGAGAGCAATCGTGTAATTTCTTACCACCTTCAAAACCCTCACGGAAACTATCCAAATAGAATTGACAACATAGCAAGTGTTGCTCACTTATTAATCCAATTAACACTTTACAGTTTCCCTGCGGAATAATTTCTCTATTTTGGAGCGTCAAAACCTAAACCTGTCTTATGAGGATCTCAAAATTTCTTCTGCTACTCCTGTTGATATCGTACAATTCTCTGGCGCAACCTGATCAAAAACTCACACGGGAAATTTTTAAAGAGCTGATCGAGATCAATACCACCGAATCAGTGGGCAGCACGACCAAAGCAGCAGAGGCCATGGCCGCCAGATTGAGAGCAGCCGGATTTGCCGACAAGGACATTTTCGTTGGAGGTCCTACGGAACGCAAAGGTAACCTGGTAGCTATACTCCGTGGAACGGGAAAAAAGAAACCTATTTTGTTGCTCGCACATCTCGATGTAGTTGAAGCGCTTCGTTCCGACTGGACAACGGATCCATTTAAATTCGAAGAGATTGACGGATTCTATTACGCACGCGGGTCAAGAGACGACAAGGCGATGGCGGCGATTTTTGTTGCCAACCTTATCCGATTTAAACAAGAAAAATTTGTTCCGGAACGCGATATCATAGTCGCCTTAACGGCAGACGAAGAAACGGGTGATCACAATGGCGTTCATTGGCTTTTGCAAAATCATAAAGATCTGATCAATGCCGAATTTGCATTGAATGAAGGAGGTGGGGGCCAGGAGAAAGATGGAAAGAAGATACTGAACGCTGTACAACTGAGTGAGAAGGTATTTCAAAGCTTCACCCTCGAAGTACATAATCGCGGCGGTCACAGCTCACAACCTCGTAAAGACAACGCGATCTATCAGCTGGCTCATGCGCTCGACAATCTCGCAAAATTTGATTTTCCCCTAAATCTGAATGAAGGAACCAGGGTTTATTTCGAACGTTCTTCGAAGATTGAAAGTGGTCAGCTGGCAGAAGATATGAAGGGAATCATCAAAACACCGCATGATCCGGCGGCGCTTGAACGTTTGTCGGCTTTTCCAAATTATAATGCGATGCTTCGCACAACTTGTGTGGCTACGATGATTAACGGCGGACATGCGGAAAATGCGTTGCCACAAACTGCAACTGCCATTGTGAATTGCAGGATCCTTCCCAATGACAGTCCTGAAAAGATCAAAGAGACGCTCATCAAGGTTTTTGACGATACAGAAATAACAGTCACAACCAAGAATCCCGCGAAGCTGAGCCCGCCATCGCCAATGTCTGCCGATGTTTTCAAACCAATTGAGAAGATCACACAACAGATGTGGCCGGGAGTACCGGTAGTTCCAACGATGTCTACGGGAGCAACAGATGGTGCTTATTTGAGAAATGCTGGTATTCCAACGTATGGAGTATCTGGTCTATTCTCGGACATTGGTGATGTTCGTGCTCACGGCAGAGACGAACGTATTGGGGTGAAATCGTTTTACGAAGGGCAAGAATTTTTATATCAGCTCGTAAAGGAATACGCAAGTAAGACAACGGTGAAGCGGGACTATTAAGGAATAATCGTTTTACAAGCGACGTGCGACGCGTGTAAAAGAAAATCAGTCAGTGGCGAGAGTGTGCATCGTGGAGTTTTTTCAGTCTGTGGTGAACATATCTTTTTCAAATCGGTCGCGTCTGAGATTTTGGTTTTAAATGCATGGATGAACAACCGTCCTGTTGAACCCCGTTGGGGTTCCCGGTCAGGATGTGTCTCCGTACCCGGCATTTCATGCCGGGCTATCGAGCTTTAATCCCTTCGGGATTAGGTGAATTTTGATCAGTCAAGATTGAACTGGATTGCAGGGCGCATGTCAGTTTAAATTCCAAACGAAATGCCATTTTACGTCCAACTCCGTTTGTGTTTCCGGTCTAGAATACAAATCGGTCGGGTCTTAGATTTTGATTATAAATGGATGGATGAACAACCGTCCTGTTGAACCCCGTTGGGGTACCCGGTCAGTGTTGTTTCTCCGTACCCGGCATTTCATGCCGGGCTATTAAGCTTTAATCCCTTCGGGACTAGGTGAATTTTGATCAGTCAAGATTTGAACTGGATTGCAGGGCGCATGCCAGTCAACGTTCCAACCGAAACTCAATTGTACAGTGAAAGCCCAATCCCAACGCGTAGGAATCCCAACGGGATTCAATCTTAATAGCCACCGGTGAAACCGGTGGCCTAGCGCGATGTATTTCCGGGAACCCCGAAGGGGTTCAACCTGAATACAACGAAATAACTTTTTGATTAAAAATAATCAACGCCAACGCTCTGTATCTTAATTGACGAACCCTTCGTGGTTCAACAGAATGATGTTCGAGAAAACAACGCTCAATTCATTTGCGTGACTCCCAGCTTCAACGAGCAAACACATTTTTTGCAAACAGGATCCTTGCTCATATCCAGATTCTTTCGAAATGAAATTGCCTCAGGTGAATTAATGATTTCCAAAAAATCGTTTCCATAAATATTGCCGTACGGTTTGTGAAAGAAACACGGCATCACGCGACCATTCGATTCGATAACAGCGGAAACCCATGGTGCATTGCATACCGTTTCGGGATACTCATTCAAGCCATTAACAGCTTTGTAATATTGAACGATCTTTTTCATTTTCAAGGGGCTCTCGGCAATGAACCTTCGCTCATATTCACCCTTCAAGGCCTCGAATGAATCTTCCACGATTTTTTCAAACTCGATAGCTTCACTGGCATTCAGGGCCACAGCACTCACTCTTTCCTCCGTCCATGGCTCAACGTGATTAAAAGCTGTCGTAGAAACATCGGCCGCAAGGAAAGATATCTGATCTAACAAAATCTCCTTTGCCGATCTGACAATATTTACAAAGTCATGGTAGTTGTATCTCTGAAGTACGCAACGGCCGGTAATCCTGAAAGAAGGCTTCAACCGTTTAAGCTCTCTAACGCCAGCCGAAAGCTTTTCAAACCCCTGGGGAATGTTACGTATTTTGTCGTGTACAGACTCACTTCCATCCAGAGACACGATCACTTCATCACAGTTGGAGATGATATCCTTTGAATTTCTTTCCAACATCAGGCCTGTGGAAAGCAATGTGATCTTTATTTCAAGTTCGCGTAGTATCACGCACAACTTCCAAAGATTGGAGTGCATTAACGCTTCGCCTCCGGAAAATACTACTTCACGCAAATTTAATCGCTTGAAATGTTTTACGTGCTTCTGAAGTTCATCGGCAGAGATTTCTTTTTTTTCATGATTTGCTTTCCAGATGTCGCACATCACACAACGACAATTGCACCGGCTGTGCGGCATCATCACCACTATGGGTAAATTATATATTCTGTGAGTCGCGAATGTTAGCAGCCGCTTGAACATACTTCAAGTTAGCGAACGATGACATCTAACAAAATACAGGGAACAGATTTGTTACAACTCTATAATATGTATTCCACACCAACAGCCAGAAGGGCTCCGACTACGGCCACCGCCATTTTTCTTGCGTTGAAACGATGTTCGGGGCTGCTTTCGAAAACGATGGTGGTGGAAATGTGAAGAAAATTACCGCTAACCAAAGCATAGATGTACAAAAGGCCTGTGGTGGTGATGACCTCATGATTGGCCAGGTAGGTACTTAGCAACAATCCCATGGGAGCTGCAAAGGAAAATCCGATTAAATGAGGCAACGCTTTCGTGCGCGAATGAAGTTGTGATGCCAATACGGTCATAAGTGCAAAGGCTGCTGGAGCACGATGAAGAGCTATCCCCAATAAGATCGCGTTTACATTATAAATCGATCCCATGCTTGTCGGCTTTGCCAACATTGCTCCTTCCAAAAATGCGTGAATACAAAGAGCGAACAAAAGGACCAATGCCGAGATGGACCTGTTACTTTGTGAATGATGTTTATGATGATGGCGATCATGGCTCTTGTGTTCATGCGTGTGGATATGTCCATGTTCTACACCGGATGTAAAATACTCCAGCAATTGCTGAAGGAAAAAACCTGCCAGCACAAAAAGTCCGATCAGCTCCATCCCAAGGCTTTGACGATAGAGTTCTGGCAAAATATGGATTACTGTAATAGCAAAGAGGTATGAGCCGGCAAACACCAGCAAAAGTCTGAAATTGGCATCCTTACTTTTCGGAACAAGAAAGATCAAAAGACCCGAAACAAGAGGTGTGAGCAGTAGTACCAGTAACTTTAATATCATGTGTGATCAGGGTTCGAGTTTAACAAATGGCTCAATGCCTCGGGTCATGTACGTTTGCATTTTACCATCCGTTGATGAAAACATCAATAACGCATCCAGTTCAGGATGTTGCTTTAACAACTCAATAGCTTTTTCATGGCCCATAACCATAAATGCTGTTGCCCACACATCGGCAGTAACACAATCCGCGGCAAAGACCGAAGCACTTAAGATAGCATGCTGAGCCGGAAAACCTGTTTCAGGATCAATAGTATGAGAATACTTCTTCCCGTCAATTTCGCGATAGTTGAAATAATTTCCAGACGTTGTAAAAGATTTATTCGTCAATGATACATAAGCTTTGAAGAATTGATTCTCGTAAGTTGAGTTCGGATCAAGTATTCCAATCTGCCAGGGCGCATTGTTCTTTAGATTCTTACCAATAGCTATTCCTTCTCCGCCCAACTCCACCAACAGGTCAGTAATCCCCTTTGACCTAAGCCAGTCCGCAACAACGTCTGCACCATAACCTTGTCCTATGCCGCCAAAATCCAATTGTACTCTGGAATCTTTTTTTACGAGGCTATCCGTTGTGATCCGGACTTTGTCATAACCAACAAAAGAAAGGATGGAATCTATCTTTGAACTGTCGGGTTGGATTTGTTTACCCGGTCCAAAACCCCACGCGTTTACCAGTGGCATCACCGTGGGATCGAACGCACCATCGCTTGCGTGGAAGACTTCCTGCGCCTTTTTTAACGGTGCATAAAGGTAAGGGAGGTCAAATTTGATTCCCGTCGTGTTCGTATTGAACCGGGATACCTCCGATGTGGGATCATAATTATTGATGGACTTATTGACCACGATCAGAAGCGAGTCGATTGAATTCTTAAAGTTCCTACCCTTCTTATCGAAATAGGTGATGTGATACGTGGTCCCCATTGTTTTGCCTTCAACACGAATTGGTTCATCAACCTCATTACTGCGGTTGAACATGACGGCAGAGCTGTTCCCGCAACTGCAATTGACTGCAGCCACGAGAAGAACGGAGTAAATGATATTTTTCTTTCGGATATCCACGCAAAAATCGGCCGCAAGTTATCAAAATTGAAATAATGCAACCGGGTGAACTCTAATATAGGCTGGGTATTCATACTTAATAAAATAATGCAGACCTTTGGTTAGATCAGATTATTGGACTAACCTCTAAATTACATTCATGCGGGAGGACTATTTGAAAGCGGACGGGGATGACCAGAATGCTGCGGAAAAAGAAATTGAGAAGGCTTTGCGGCCACTTTCGTTTCATGAATTCGCGGGTCAACACAAGGTGGTGGACAACATCAAAGTCTTCGTCCAGGCTGCCAAACAGAGGGGTGAATCGTTAGATCATGTCCTTCTTCATGGACCCCCGGGTTTAGGAAAAACAACCTTGTCCCATATCATAGCCAATGAGTTGGAGTCCAACATAAGGATCACTTCAGGTCCGGTCCTGGACAAGCCAAGCGATCTCGCGGGTCTGCTTACCAACCTTGAACCTCACGATGTCTTGTTTATCGATGAGATCCATCGCCTCAATCCTGTCGTCGAGGAGTATTTGTATTCCGCGATGGAGGATTTCAGGATCGATATTATGCTTGACTCCGGACCGAATGCAAGGTCTGTACAGATTGGTCTGAATCCTTTTACACTTATAGGCGCCACCACGCGGGCCGGTTTGCTAACATCTCCATTGAGGGCTCGGTTCGGGATCAATGCACGCCTTGAGTATTACGATTCCGCGTTGCTTACAGGCATTGTGAAGAGGTCGGCAAGTATTATAGGAACACCTATCGAAGGCGATGCTGCATTCGAGATTGCGCGTCGAAGCAGAGGCACTCCTCGCATATCCAACAATCTTTTACGACGCACGCGGGATTTTGCCCAGATAAAGGGCAATGGGATCATAACGATGGATATCGCTCAAATGGCATTAAAAGCATTGGATGTCGATCAGAACGGACTTGATGATATGGATAACAGGATCCTGCTTACCATCATCGAAAAATTCAAGGGAGGACCAGTTGGTCTCTCCACAATAGCGACCGCCGTGGGCGAGGAAGCCGAAACGATCGAAGAAGTCTACGAACCATTTCTCATTCAGGAAGGCTATATCAAACGAACTTCACGCGGAAGGGAAGC
>DATHIE010000344.1:0-13640 GCA_035316905.1 Chryseolinea sp.
CACGCACGAACCGTGAGCTAAGCAAAAGAAACACCGAGCTTGACAACTTCGTCTACAGTGTTTCACACGACCTTCGCGCACCGATCGCGTCGGTACTGGGACTTATTAACCTCGCTAAAAAAGACAAGGACGTCTCAATGAAGGACATGTACCTTGACATGATAAACAAGAGTGCACTTCAGCAAGACGATTTTATTAAGGAGATATTAGACCAATCGCGAAATTCAAGGCTGGAAGTAAAACGAGAAGAGATCTTGTTTGAGCCGCTCATCGATGAGACGTTCAATCAGCTTAGATTTGCTACCTCCGCTGGCAAGTCTGTGGAGAGGATCGTAAACATTGAACAAAAACAGCCATTTTTTTCCGATCGCTGGAGGCTTAAGGTTATACTTAATAATATTATTTCTAATGCCATCAGATATCGTAATGGTAAGGATCCTGTAATTAAAGTCGACGTAATTATCGACGAACATCTAGCCAGCGTCGCGATCCAGGATAACGGTAAAGGTATTGAAGAAGAACACTTGCCAAATGTTTATAAGATGTTCTACCGCGCAACGGATGATGGCGCAGGTTCCGGATTAGGTCTTTACATTGTGAAAGAAGCCGTTGATAAGCTAAACGGTCAGATCGACATCAAGTCCGAAATTGGAAAGGGGACTATTGTCCGGTTCGCTATTCCTGAGATCCGATAAAAAGAAACGCTGTGCAATTTCTCGCACAGCGCTATCATACCTGAACCTTAATTCTAGACCTACTTGCCCAACCGGTAAGTATACGATACTGACAATAACCAATCGGCAAAAGCAGCGTCACCAATTACCTCTGTTCCGGTTTGTGCGCTCCGTATCTTGTCGATTGTATTTTGAGTCCGGTTCCTTTCAAGCGCGATCGGAAGACTCACGCCAAAACTATGTTTGCCAACAAAATAACCTATAGCAGGTTCTGCAGATATAATGTATCCAGGCCTGCGGAAACCGTCGCTATCGCCGATAAGATCCTCTGAAGGTATTCCTTCAATGCGTCCGCCTAACGCAAAGTTAAATCGTTTCACACTGTAACGCGCGCCGAGCCTGGCCATGAATTGATCAACTACTGAGAACTCATTGGATAATGGAATTGCGCTCGTTAAAGTTGGGCTTCTTTCAACGCCGTTCGTATTGCGTGGATTCGCCATATACATACCTGTTGCATACGCAGAAAATCCTTTGCTAAAGCCGTAGTTAGCGTCAAATTCCACTATAACTCCAAATCCGCCATCACCAAGCTGGATAGATTGATCAACGACTTTGTACACCAGCGAATCCTGGCCTTCCTGATCAAGTTTATGGAAGTGATCCTTTGTACGGTAGTTACCTGTGGGAAGCTTCACACCCAATCCAAGGATGAGGTTAAGCTTGCTGTTTTGTAGTGCATTGTAGTATCCGACCACACGCATATCGCCGATGCCCTGAGCTTGTGTATGAAATCTCGGGTTGCCGGGAGTATTTCCATAGTGTTCGTAAAGAGAAGAACGATCAATGTAAATGTAAGGAAGAGTCAATCCAAACGAGAAGCGATTATTTGCTGTGTAGTTGATCCCAATAAGCAATGAATTATCATTATTGATAACTTCAGTGCCTTGTTCAACACGTTCTTCTTCCTCTTCTGTTCCTCTGAAATGACGGAACGAACGGAAGTATCTATAGTTAGCGGAAACTTGCCACGAGTTTGTTCGTACGCTGTCAAAACCGAGAGCGGTACTCGCCATGTTCCTTACGGCGACACATCCTTGTCCGTACGTGTCGGCGATAACTGCAACCAGCAGCGTTATAAGGAATATTGAAAACTGTATAATTTTTTTCATATGAATTTTTTAATCGTCTAAAATGTAATCGAAGTCAAATAGAGTCGTCGCAATGAATGCAACGCTATGGTTAAATGAGATACACCCTTTAAATGATTTTGAAAGGTGTTAAGGAGAGACGATTAAACCTTGGGAGGCGGAGATGTTACAGGATAGTCTAGTTCAAGTAGTGCGAACAGCCCTTCACCATGAACGATAGGGATAACCCATCCGGTGCCGACAGAGAGAGTCGATAAAACAGTTGCTGTATAGTCTTTGAACAATTTGCCAAACAAATCCAGCGTATGAGTTGCGTTCGCCGGCAGGTTGTTAGCATAATTGGAATATTCGTTTAGAACGTTTACTAATTTGTTTTGCGCCTTATCCTTGATACAAACCATGAACAACGTGTCATTCTCGAGGCGTTGCTTCACCAGGTTATAGTATTCACCATTGTATTCAAACTCGCCATTAATGCGCTCGTAACCTTGTTGCTGCAACGGATAAGGCAAAGAGATAGGAATCGAAATAACAATGAGGTCTTCGGATGAATAATTGTCGGCGTCCAGGCGGTGCAACAGGTCTTTCTTGGCTTTCGAATGCAATCCCCAATAAACGATGTAGTATCCGCCCACATTGAAGAGGAATAATGCTAGAAAGAATATGGCAAAAGCCTTTTTCAACCGTCGGAAAATTAGAAGTACTAGTTACGAAGAATGAGCATGAAATTCAATAAAGGGCGATGTCCCGCCGACCTTTTGAGTGATTTTTTGAAATAATTTCAAAAAATAGCCTCAGAAATAGCCAAACCTTTTGTTGTCTTTGGAGAATACCCGTCGCGTTTAGCATATTCAACACCCCGAATTCATGGGGGTGGACTTCACGAATAGGACTCTACCTCGTCAGGAGCGACATGCTCTTAAGATAGTGACCTTATTTATTGAAAAAATAAAGGCCGTTATAGTTAACGGCCTTCTCTTCTCTGGAACTTATATGGCTTCTACACTAAGCTCAATTCTTTCTTAACCTTCGTGTCCTGTTGAGGCACCAATGTAGCGTTCGGAGCCAGAATGATACCGACCCCGTCGAGCTTTGACCACTCGCTCAATTTTTCGAGACTAACCTTTCCGACCATATAATGTCGGCCGTGGGAAGCATAGCCCGATTCGAATTGTTCAAAATCGCTAATGGCAATGTTCGTTCCCTGGTCAAAGCTGACAAACGCCTCTACGGTAAGGCGGTTTGAAAACTTCAGGTCGTGGAGCTGATGAAGCTTTTTGTATTCATAACGGTAGTCATAAGTCAATGCCGATATATCAGATAGAACGGCGGATCCCGTTGGATAACTTCCCGCGCCTTTTCCAACAAACAGCTGCTGCTCAGCGAATGCACTTTGAACCTGTACAGCATTGTACTCATTTCGGACCGCGTACAAAGGATGTGTGGACTCAATAAACTGCGGCGCCACAAAACCAAAAACCTGGTTGTTGACTTTGAATGCCCGTGCAATGAGCTTGATTGCGTAGCAATTATCACGCGCAAACTTCAAATCAATATCGGAGATGCGGTCTATCCCGATGTTGATTATGTTTTCAGGTTTTACAAAAACACCGAATGTGTGCGCTATGGCAATCACAAGTTTGAATTTGGGATCAAATCCTTTTACATCCAGACTGGGATCAGATTCTGCAAAGCCCAGCTGCTGCGCGGCTTTTAACGCCTCTGCATAACTCGTTCTTTCCTCAAATACTTTTGTAAGTATGTAGTTTGTCGACCCATTGAAGATCCCTTCGATTCCTGTGAGCAGGTCATTGTCATAATATTCTTCAAGGTTGCGGATTATCGGAATACTTCCGCACACTGATCCTTCATAGAGCACTGGCTGACCATACTGGTGCTGAAGATCATAGATTTCCTCCAGGTGTTCTGCCAACATTTTTTTATTTGCAGTTACCACAGCCTTGCCGTTCTGCAAAGCAGTGCGTACGATCTCGAAAGCCGCGTCCGCATCGTCAATAAGTTCAACCACAACATCTATTTCAGGATCGTTGAGAACGTCGCCTGCATCAAATGTAAACAGGTCTTCAGACAATGGTCTGGGTTTGTTCTTGTGCTTGACGCAGATCTTTTTAATCTCGGCTTTTATTCCAGGGGTTTCATCAAGGACATGGTAAAGTCCCTGGCCCACACAGCCGAATCCGAACAGCCCCAATCGGAGATGACGATGTTTTGTGTGGCTAACATTAGAGTTGTTCTTCTCTGCTGACATAAGTTTGGTATTTTTTGATATGTTATTTCAACAATGGTTTTGTTTCGACGCTTACGAGGTCTTCCAGAAAAAACTTTCTGATGTGGCTACTTAGTTGTTCGAACTCAACGAGGAATCCATCATGACCATACAACGAGCTCATTAACTCGAGCCGCGCGTTAGGAATGGTTTCCGCAAGGTAACGCTGTTCATGCAACGGGAAGAGTATGTCGCTGTCAATACCGACTAAGAGTGTTTTGGCCTTAATGGATTTTAACGCCAATTCGATGCTTTCCCGGTTTCTACCAACGTTGTGGCTATCCATCATCTTTGATAGTCCGTAGTAGGTGAATGCATTGAAGCGGTTGGCGAGCTTCTGCCCCTGGTATCGCTGATAAGTTGATGCCCTGTATTCGTCCAGTTTTTCGTTGTTTTTTTCCGCCTGTGTCTGTCCGTAAGTGTCGTAATAGCGGTAAGACAACATGCCAATAGCTCTTGCTGCCTTTAAGCCTTCAAGTCCTGCACGCTGGTCGCTCTCTTTCCAGGTGCTGTCTGCCTCAATAGCCAGACGTTGCGCTTCGTTAAATGCTACTCCCCATGGTGAATGATATGCATTGGTTGCAATGGGAATAATATGTTGAAACACATCCGGCCGATATATGGCCCACTCCAACACCTGCTGTCCACCCAATGATCCGCCGATAAGCGTATGAACCTGTTCGATGCGCAGTTCCTGGCGAAGCAGATCAAACGCCTTTACAACATCTCTGTTGGTAACTGTCGGGAAGCTGTGAAAGAACTGTTTACTTGTGGCGGGATTGAATGACAGATGTCCGGTCGATCCGTAACACCCACCCAATACGTTGGCACAAATGATGAAGTATTGCGTTGGATCAAAAAACCTGCCTTCACTGAACAGCCCGCTCCACCAGTCGGTAAAGTCAGGACTTCCGGTGAGCGCATGGCAAATCCAAACAACGTTGTTCCTTTCAGCGTTGAGCTTGCCAAGCGTTGTATACCTTAACTGAAAACCGGAAAGTGAATCTCCGGCTTCCAGCGGGAAGTTTTGTGAAAAGTGAAATGTATGATCGTGTTTCTCCATATGCTTTTGGCCTTCCCATAATATTCATCTCAGCGAAGAACTAGGCGGCACCCGATTTTTAAATTTTCCGTGCTTCGGTTTATGCTCGAATTTTTAGTTTACCAATTCGCCTTCAAACACTTTTTCAAACGCCTGTTGAAGATCAGCCTTGATGTCATCGATGTGTTCTATACCTGCCGAAATCCTTAACAAGTTTGGAAGTACACCTGATGCGATCTGTTCCTCTTCCGATAATTGCTGATGTGTCGTTGCTGACGGCTGAATGATTAGTGATTTGGCATCACCCAAGTTTGCGAGGTGGCTCAATAGCTTCAGGTTATCCACAAACTTGGTAGTGTGCTGCTTTGTTCCCTTGAGGGTAAAAGAAAATACAGCGCCGAATCCATTGCGCAGATATTTTTTAGCAAGCTTGTGATAAGGGCTGCTATCTAATCCGGGATAGTTTACGCTCTCAACCAGGTCGTGCTTTTCAAGCCATTGAGCGAGCGCCAATGCATTGTCAACTGAGCGTTGAACTCTCAGCGACAGCGTCTCCAGTCCCTGTAAAAACAGGAAGGAATTGAACGGGCTCAATGAAGGTCCGAAGTCGCGGAGTCCCTCCACCCGAGCGCGTATAATAAATGCTATGTTGGGTAGTCCAAGCGGGTTGCCTTCGCCAAACACATCCCAGAACTTTAATCCATGATATCCTTCTGATGGTTCAATAAACTGAGGGAATTTTCCGTTGCCCCAATTATAGTTTCCACCGTCGACAATTACGCCTCCGATAGACGTACCGTGTCCACCGATCCATTTTGTAGCCGATTCCACGACGACATTCGCACCATGTTCAATGGGACGGAACAAGTAGCCTGCGGCACCAAAAGTGTTATCGACGATAAGCGGCAGGTCATGTTTTTTTGCCAGAGCGGCGATTGCTTCAAAATCAGGAATGTTAAATCCCGGGTTGCCTATTGTTTCAAGGTATATTGCTTTTGTTTTCTTGTCAATGTGTTTTTCAAACGCTTCTACCTTGTCGCCTTCAGCAAAACGAACATCGATGCCGAGGCGTTTAAATGAGACTTTAAATTGGTTGTAAGTACCTCCGTATAGAAAGGACGTCGAAACAAAATTGTCACCTGCCTGAAGAATGTTGTTTAGGGCAAGAAATTGAGCCGCTTGTCCCGAACCGGTCGCTAAAGCTGCGACACCGCCTTCAAGCGCAGCGATCCGCTTTTCGAACACATCAGTCGTAGGATTCATTATACGAGTATAAATGTTACCGAACTCTTTAAGAGCAAAGAGATTGGCACCGTGTTCAGAATCTCTGAAAGTATAGGAAGAGGTCTGATATATAGGCACTGCGCGAGAACGAGTTGTAGGATCAATTTCCTGACCTGCGTGTAGCTGGAGGGTTTCGAAATGTAAGTTTGCCATGGCTAAAATGTTTTTAGAGTTGAGTTTTTTTATGAATTTGACAATGTATTGAGGGTCGATTTAACCGTAACCGGAACTGCCTGTCACTTGGCAGGGTCATAGGCTAAAGTGTTGCTGGATTGAACGAATCAGATTACAGCAACATCAAGCACGACAACAACACATGCACATGCTGGTGTTGTGCTCGCAACAAATGATGATTGAGTAATAGAGATTTTTCAGATAAGCACTCAGGCGTTCGATGGTCGTACCTGCAGTAATGATGTCAATGATTTCTTTCATTTTTTTAACCGGTTTATATTTTCCGCTTTTGGCGGATCAGGATTTAGCACCTTTTTCCATGTTGATCTCGGAATAGGTTGCTAGCGTTTCTTAGAGCCCGTCTCTCCACGCTTCTTTATAAATCGATTAAGCGAACGTGCTTATTCGACTTTGATACCACAAACGTATGGCCTGAAACCCTTGTTTCCAAGCTATGCCTGAATTTTTTTTGAAAGTTAACGGCTCACGAATGTTCGGACTTTGCTGGGAAAAACGCCGTTACGGGTCAGTTAAATCGTTTGTTTTTTTGTTAAGGCGATCTGTCCTGCATGATATAGATCATGGTGAATGATACCGTGAAGCAGGGTATAAAAGTTATAATTATACGATCCGTGTGGCACTGGATCATACAGTTTTGAACTGTCAAATCCTTTCAGGGCCTCCAACAACCTCGCCTGGCTTACATCCAGTTCTTCCAAGGTTTTGGACCATTCCGTTGAAGCGGGAAAGTTCATCTCGTCTGTAACCTTATACTCAATATTGCCCTGAAGCTTTTTAACCACGAATATGCGCCAGGCGGCCATGTGCGCTACCAATTCGATAATGCTATGAGAATTTGGAAGTCTTTTTTGCGCATCAATTTCCGTTACGTTTCCGAGAACTTCTTTCACCGCTGGTCCGTGCCATGCATTCTTTTCATAAGTGTGCTGAAGCATCTTGATAAGATGTTTCAATTCTCGTTCCATCTCCATTTGAGTTTAAGCACTGCGCTTCATTTTTTATTTCGTGAAAACTCAGGTTAACAGTCCCCCGTCTACCTGAATTACCTGTCCTGTGATGTAAGATGAAAGATCAGATGCAAGAAACACGCACGCGTCGGCAACATTTTCAGGTTTGCCCCCACGCTTCAATGGAATTCCATCGCGCCACCCCTGCACCGTCTTTTGGTCTAGCTTACCCGTCATTTCAGTTTCAATAAATCCGGGGGCCACTGCATTAGAACGAATCCCTCGAGAACCAAGTTCTAGTGCCACTGACTTTGTAAACCCTATGATACCTGCCTTTGAAGCCGCATAATTGGATTGACCTGCGTTGCCTTTCAATCCCACAATTGATGTCATGTTAATGATTGATCCACTCTTCTGCTTCATCATTTGCTTCGATGCCGCCTTCACAGTGTTGAAGCACGATTTTAGGTTAACATCTATCACCTTGTCCCACATCTCTTCAGTCATCCTAAGCAAAAGATTGTCGTGCGTAATCCCTGCGTTGTTGACAAGGATGTCCAACGTTCCGAAGTCGGCGATAACGTCATTTATAAGCTTTTCAGCCTGGCTAAAATCAGAAGCATCAGAGCGATATCCCTTTGCTTTGATTCCTATGGCCTTTAATTCAGTCTCTAATGCCTGCCCCTGCTCGACGCTTGATAGATATGTAAAGGCCACGTTGGCCCCTTGATTTGCGTATTGAAATGCTATGGCTCTTCCGATCCCTTTGGAAGCACCCGTAACAAGTGCAGTTTTTCCTTCTAATAATTTCATAAGATTGCCACAGCCCACGGTCGGCCGTACCCGGTTTTGGTTTTCCGTTAACGTTTCAAAAATAGCCAAATCTATCAGAATTTGATGTTAACGGACCGGGGCTAATTCAGCGTGAATACGGTAGGGATGGACAATTTCAATTAAAACAGCAAACTTTTTGAAAGAGCGAACGGCGGTTTATCTTTGGCAGCGAATTTTAAATCCAATACTATGTCAAAATATGATCTGATCGTGATAGGTAGCGGCCCCGGTGGTTACGTTGCTGCTATCCGTGCATCTCAACTGGGGTTGAAAGTGGGCGTGGTTGAAAAAGCTGAGCTCGGAGGCATCTGCCTTAACTGGGGTTGTATCCCCACGAAGGCCCTGTTGAAAAGCGCCAACGTTTTTGAATATTTCAAGCATGCCAGTGATTATGGTATTGAAGCAAAAGATTTTAGGGCAGATCTGAACGGCATGGTAAAACGCAGTAGAGACGTAGCCGCCGGCATGAGTAAAGGCGTCCAATTCCTTTTTAAGAAGAACAAGATCGACCAAATCGTCGGAACAGGTAAACTGAAAAAAGGCGGCAAGGTTGAAGTAACGGACGCGTCAGGTAAGAAAGCAGACTATGAGGGGAAAAACATTATCGTTGCTACAGGGGGTCGTTCGCGTGAACTACCAAGCATGAAGATCGACGGAAAGAAGATCATTGGATATCGCGAGGCAATGATACTTGATAAGTTACCAAAGAAATTGCTGGTCGTAGGTTCAGGTGCCATCGGCGTAGAGTTCGCCTATTTCTACCATACCATTGGCGTAGAGGTTACTGTCGTGGAATTCCTGCCCAGGATCGTTCCGGTCGAAGACGAAGAAGTCTCAAAAGCATTGGATAAGTCATTCAAGAAAGGCGGAATGAAGATATACGTAAACTCCGAGGTCACAAAGGTCGATACTTCCGGCGCCGGCTGTGTCTCGACAGTGAAAACACCTGATGGAGAAATCAAGATTGAAAGCGATGTCGTACTGTCCGCAGTTGGAATTGCAACCAACCTTGAGGGTATTGGACTTGAAGACGTTGGGGTAAAGACCGACAAAGGAAAAGTAGTTGTAGATGACTTTTACAAGACCAATGTCGCAGGCGTATATGCTATCGGTGATATAGTAAAAGGTCCAGCTCTGGCGCACGTTGCTTCAGCCGAAGGAATTATCTGCGTCGAAAAAATTGCAGGACAAAATCCGGAGCCTTTGAACTATAATAACCTTCCGGGCTGTACGTATTGTTCGCCCGAAATTGCATCCGTGGGAATGACAGAGGAAGCTGCGAAAAAAGCGGGATACGAAATCAAGGTTGGCAAGTTCCCATTCTCCGCGTCAGGCAAAGCGAAAGCCGCTGGCGCATCTGATGGTTTTGTTAAGCTGATATTCGATGCCAAATACGGCGAATGGCTAGGTGCACACTTCATCGGATCCAACGTGACCGAAATGATTGCTGAAGTGGTAGTAGCCCGAAAGTTGGAAACCACAGGACATGAAATCATTAAATCAGTTCACCCCCATCCAACGATGAGTGAAGCGATCATGGAAGCTGCGGCTGCGGCCTACGGTGAAGTAATACATCTGTAGGCCGTTAATCGTTAATCGTTATCCGTTAATCGTGGGCATGGGTTAGTGTGTGGGTGTGTAGCATTGTCAATCGTGCCAATCAACCTTTACTGATCACAAAGCGGACAAATGATGATCAGGTTTAATGGCACGCAAGCGGCTAACGATTAACGGATAACTGCTCCTAAAAATCGGTTCGGTCCATGCCAGTCTGCAGAATGGCGGCGTGTTTCTCGTAACTCTCTTCAATCTTCTTGGCGAGATCAGCTTCTCCGTACTTGTAGAGTACCCGTTGTAATTCTCCTAAGATCACCACGTTCACCTGAAGGTCTCTTCCAAACTTGCGTTTATTGATGTAATAGGCTGCGAGCTCGTCCGAACGTTTGCTCATAACGTTGGAGATTTCAAGAGCCTTTTCTTTTTCACCCACTTCAAATAACATTTCAACGGTCTGTGCATTTGTATAATCGTATGGGATCGAAGCATCTGGCATCCTTGCTAGTCCATACAATAAAACTTCGCGCGCTTTTTCATTTTCACCCTGACCGATGAGCGCTTCTGCCAGTGAGTTGAAGCTGCTTCGATGATTAAGGATAAAATTTCTGTAGTCCTGGTTGTAGTATACCTTCGGATTGTCAACATTCCTGAACTGGAATTTTTTCATAGTGTTTTCGTAGCTCACAGCAGTGTTTACCAACTCCATCTGATTGAAAGATCTCGGATTAAGCACGGGCAATATTCGGTACGCATTGCCTTCCTGAACCACATAACGACTTAGATCCACATTAAACTGCGCCAAAGAAGTATTGTTCACGTAAAGAGGCCTTTCCCAGTTGGAAGTTGCCAACACATCAAGCATCGCCAGATCCTTCTTTTCTAATCCACTTGATCTTACGCGAAGACGCATTTCCGGAACAATGAGGCTGTCCATTCCTTCCGGTACGATACCCAGCTGCCTGACTTTCTCGACATCAACCTTGAGAATGATCTCCTTTGTAGGAAGCATGTTCCTTTCGCCACCATAGTCTGGATGAAGTAAGCTCTTGTTATTGGCCTTTATAAGTTCGAGGTACTTCACGAGATCCATTTGCTTGATTCCCGCATCGTAGAATGGTAAATAATCGTTGAGTCCACCCTGTTGATAGTTTTCGGAAGTCAACGTATAAGGGAAAGCTTCCGACTCATACGTTTTTCGCGTACTCTGCTCGATATACCAATCAGTATTGTAGTAGCTTAGAACGATAACTCTTACGTCTGTGCGTACGCCTTCAACTTCCTGGGCATACCACAACGGGAAAGTATCATTATCGCCTCCGGTAAACAGGATGCCATTGGTGGTGCACGATTGTAGGTAGTTCACCGCTGAATCAACGGAGAAATATCGGTTGGACCGATCGTGATCATCCCAGCCAGCGGTCCCCATCAGGATCGGAGCCGATGAGCAAATTAAAGTAGCAATCACAGCAGCTGTTTTCAGGCTCTTTGTGTAGCGTACAAGCCAGTGAGCAATCGCAATGACTGCAAATCCGATCCATAGACAATATGCGTAGTACGATCCTGCGTAAATGTAATCCCGCTCGCGTGGTTCAGTGGGAGGGGAGTTCAAATAAATAACGAGAGCAACACCTGTCAACACGAACAACAATCCTACTACTACAAAACTCCTTGTGTTGTTTGATGACTGGTAGAACATTCCGATCAATCCCAGAACAAAAGGTACCATGTAGAAATTATTGTGAGCACGATTTTCGGCAAGGGCGGTCGGAAGTTTTTCAAACCAATCTGTAAGCCCTAACCAATCCGCATCTTGAATGTCGCTTTCACGGCCAGCAAAATTGAAGAAGAAATAACGTACATACATCCATCCGATTTGATGCTCGAACATGAATTTCATGTTGTCGACGAAGGTTGGTTGGTCTCCTTCTGCCAACCCTAAAGACTGACGGTAAGCGGCAGCATGCTGAGGATCACTGCTCCAGATACGTGGTAAGATCGTTTGTGATTGTGGAGGATATTCGTATTCAAAGCTTCGGTCCCTGATCTCGTAACGATCTTTTCCTTTCTTGTAAATAGGGGAACCTTCCACTAAGCCAATAGGCCGTGCATTAAAGTAAGGACCAAAAACCAATGGCCGGCTTCCATACTGCTCACGCTTAAGGTAGCTTACGTAGCTCATTACATCAGAAGGATCATTCTCGTCGATCGGCGTGTTGTAGGAGGAACGGATCACTACAAGAGCGTACGAAGAATAACCGATTAGGATAAAGGCCGTAGCTGTCAAGAAAGTATTAAGTACAACTTTTTGCTTTTTCTGTGAATGGATTATACCCCAAACCAGAAGAGCTAACAGGATAGTGGCGAAGAATATTACACCCGATCCGAAAGGCAGGTGCATACTATTCACGAAGAATATTTCAAGCTTGCTTGCCATGGTCGGCAAACCCGGAATGATGATTTCATTGATAAAGAAGATGATCGCCAGGCTGATGATCATTGCCGCCACGACACCCCAGGGTGTAGGCTTATATTTCTTGAAGTAGTAAAGTAACGCAAGAGCCGGAATCGTCACGAGGTTCAGAAGGTGAACGCCGATGGAAAGGCCCATCATATAGAAAATAAGGAGAAGCCATCGGTTTGCTTTTGATTCGTCTTCAATGACATCCCACTTCAACATCGCCCATACTACGAAGGCTGTGAAAAAGGAGGACATCGCGTAGACTTCGGCCTCGACGGCAGAAAACCATGCCGACTCGGAAAAAGTGTATGCGAGTGAGCCTATTAGTCCGGCGCCTACCAAAACCCACATCTTCTCTTCAGTGAGCTCTTCGGGTTTTGTGATCTTCATGAGCTTACGGCCGAAAAGGACTATAGACCAAAATAGAAATAATGCGGCAAACGAGCTAGCCAATACACTGCTGAAGTTTATCCAGTAAGCCACTTTGCTAACATCACCAAATGCTAGAAACGAAAACATCCGGCCAATCAACAGGTAGAAGGGCGCTCCGGGGGGATGGGGAACCTCAAGTTTGTACGAAACCGCAATAAATTCACCACAATCCCAATAACTGGCCGTTTCTTCCATCGTCAGCCAATACGTCATCAGGGCTACTCCGAATACAGCCCACCCTGCTATGTTATTTAGTTTCTGAAAGTTCATGTTAGGAGTTTTCTCTTTGGAAAATGAAAGCTGGCCCGCTAGGGACAGGCAGGCGCGAAAATAAGGAAATTTTGAATAACCCGGACTTTATCAGTGCGGCTCTCGAACCTGGATTTTCGTTTGAATATTCTATTTTTCCCGGGATGTAGGTACTTTGCTAAGTCAGATAAACCGAGATTTTGGAACCAATACCCTTTTTGTCGCTTGCTCCTCAGCATGCCATCATACATAATAACGTCACTGAAGCCTTAAAAAAAGGATTCGAGAAAAATTGGTACATCCTCGGCGAAGATTTAAAGACGTTCGAAACTGACTATGCGCGATTTACGAACGTCCGGCATTGTCTCGGTGTAGGCAACGGTTATGATGCACTTTCAATCTCTCTCCAAGCCTGCAACGTACGCGCTGGCGATGAAGTGATAGTGCCCGCGCATACCTACGTGGCAACGTGGCTTGCAGTCAGCAAATGCGGTGCGGTCATTGTGCCGGTTGAACCGGATCCGTCATCG
>DATHIE010000345.1:0-5114 GCA_035316905.1 Chryseolinea sp.
CGGGCGATGCTCCCGAAGGTGTCCAGGAACTCCAGACGCGAGCAGCGGCTTTGTTCAGGGATCTCACCAGGAACCTACCCGACAATCGTGAAGTATGGAGCGATGCAGAAAAAGCAAAGTGGTTGCTGGCACATTTAATCGAATATTTTCGCAGGGAAGATAAAAGTGCATGGTGGGAATATTTCCGCGTCCATGAATTGGATCATGAAGACCTTCTCCTGGAACGAAAAGCTTTGACAGGTCTGAAATTTCTGAAACAAATTTTCCCGGGCGGAAGGATCAAGATGCAAATCCATCGTTACGAGTATCCTCCCCAGGAAGTGAGTCTCGACGAGGGTGATGAACTTTTTGTTGTGAAGGGTGATAAGCTTGGAACCGTACACACCATTCAGCCTGAAGAATACACTAACGATATCAAAAAAATGACGAAGACGGCCGATTTTCATCCGTCGGCCATTCATGTTAAGGATCGGATTGAGATCAAGACGCTCGCTACTTCGATTATGAATCTGGCGCAATTGATCATTGAGGATGGGATAGAATCTGAGTGGCCACATCGGGCAGCAAAACACCTTTTGCTTAAGAGGAAGCCCAGGTTACTGATGAGTAGTGGTGAACGCTTGCTCAGTGATGGCGAGGATACCGTTGAGGGAGCGATCAGACTTGCACTCAATCTTGATAAAAGTGTTTTAGCAATCCAGGGTCCACCTGGTTCGGGAAAAACCTACACAGGGGCAAAGATGATCATGGCCCTTATCAAAGCAGGTCATAAGGTGGGGATAACAGCCGTCAGCCATAAAGTTATTCGCAATTTGTTTGATAAAGTGATCGAGTTCAACAAGACCGAAAAGGCAGTAAAAGGATTCGTTCACAAAGTATCCGAAAAGAGCGAAGTCGCACAGAATGAAATTACAGAAGTCACAAAGAGCGCGGAAGCCATTGCTGCACTTCAGGATGGCAAAGTGGTGGGAGGCACGGCCTGGCTATGGGCCGATGGCGATTCTGAGGGTGCATTAGACTATCTCTTCCTTGATGAAGCCGGTCAGATGTCGCTGTCGCTGGCGCTGGCTGCTTCACGCGCCGCAAAGAACCTTATCCTCCTGGGAGATCCACAACAGTTAGAACAACCGCAGAGAGGTTCTCACCCTGAGGGAAGCGATGTTGCAGCGTTGACGTATTTGCTGGACGGCCACAAGACAATACCTCCGGAAAAAGGATTATTCCTGGGAGTCACTCGCCGGCTGCATCCTTCGATATGCAATTTTACGTCTGAAGTGTTTTACGAAGGAAGGCTGAATCCTCTTCCGGGTCTTGAGCGACAGGAGATAAGGAGTAACGGACGCTTCAAAGGGGCAGGCTTGTTCTATGAATCAGTAGACCATTGGGGAAATCAGGATAAGTCCATAGAGGAAGTTGCCTCGGTTGAAAGAATAGTCAAAGAATTGACATCACCTGATACTATTTGGGTAGATGCTAACGGTGAACAACGCAATCTTCAACGCGATGATATCCTGATCGTAGCACCGTATAATGCTCAGGTGAGCGCGCTGCGGGAAAAGTTGTCCGACATGAGAATCGGTACGGTTGATAAATTTCAGGGACAGGAAGCTCCGGTAGTGATTTATTCGATGACAAGTTCATCGGCGGAAGACTCACCGAGGGGAATGAGTTTTCTTTATAATCCTAACCGCCTTAATGTGGCTACCAGCCGCGCCATGGGCATGTGTATACTCGTTGCGTCGCCAAGATTATTAGAGCCGGAATGTCATACCGTTGAACAAATGCGATGGGCAAACGCTCTTTGCAGGTTCAGGGATCTTGCCCTGACTACCACATCGGATTGAGAGGTACATTGAAATCAGCGAATAAAAAAAGCCGTATGATTATCACACGGCTTTCTGATTTTTTGTATGTCGAAGTCTATCTGCTAAATCTAAATGTAGCGCCAAGCCTGAAGTCCAGTAACTGTACGGGGCTGGTATATAGTGTGCCGACATGATGGCTGTGAACAACCTGGGTTGAAGTGTTTAAGAATTGTGCGCTTACTGCATCCGTTCCATCAGTATGCGCAGCGTGATGATCAGGTGCGTCGGTGTTCATGTATTTTACCGTTCCCCCCTGCGTTATGTTGGAATTGAAATCAAGATAAAACCTTCCTGGATCTGTCCTCCTGAATATGGTTGACATATCAAACCGGAACCCTCCTCCGAGAGAAGCGACCATAGTCCCGTCCGTTTGAAGCATATCCGATTCGACTGGTGAGCAATTATCCCACTCATTGGGATCATAGATATTGAGATCCGTCCTGTAATTTGTGTAGCCTCCTTTTACTGCCAGGTACGGTAGAAACTTACCTTCCGTGATCAGGTAGGCACGTCCATAGGCCATAAAATTGAGGAATGAATTGTTAACGACAACGTTCATATTAGCCCTGGTTCCGTTACCCATATCATATTCTTGCAAGCTCTCATCATGACCGTACTGAGAGTACTGGACTTCCATTCCAATGGCAAAACGTTTGGAAGGGGTAACCATTCCGAGATCAACAACCACACCATGGCCCTGCTTTATGTTGTGTTGCATGCTTCCCAAGGGGGACGTGTAAACATAATTCATTCCAACTTCGGAACCCCAACGCTGAGCCTGCGCACCCTGCGCAATCAAAGTGATTAGAACAATAGCAGTAAAGATCTTTTTCATAAATTGAATATACAAAAAAAGGCCTGTCTGAAAAAGGTTAGTACAGGAGGAAAGTTTGTGGCTTAGGCACGATAGCTGCACTCCACTAATTATGGATGATTATCAGAAAAAAGTAGCGGAGGAGCTTTCAGATTGGCAAAAAAGGATGAAAAAATCGCCATCCTTCGTCAACCAGCTGTCTAAACGGATCCAGGTCCGAATAAACCGTATTATTCCGGAAAAGGCGCATGTTGCGATCACAGCCGCCCTTCGCGAAATGATAAGGGCCGTTCTTTCCGGTGCAATGTTTACCACATCGGCGCCGGCCACAGGATTGGACCTGTATACGCGCGAGTCGGAAGTACTTCGCAAGATCAAGTTCTATACGAATACCTCCAGCGCGGAGGGAGCCGTCACCGGGGCTGCCGGTATCCTGCTCGGGCTGGCAGATTTTCCCATCTGGCTCACCCTGAAAATGAAGATGCTTTTTGACATTGCTTCCCTCTACGGGTATGACGTTAAGGATTATAAAGAACGTATTTACATCCTTCACATCTTCCAGCTTACGTTCTCCAGTCAACAGCATCGAAAAAAGATATTTGCCATTTTAGAGAGCTGGGAAGAATACAAGAACACTCTTCCTCCTACAACGAAAGATTTTGACTGGCGGAATTTCCAACAAGAATACCGCGACTACATTGACCTTGCGAAACTGTTACAGTTGATTCCGGGAATAGGTGCTGCCGTCGGAGCGTATGTAAATCATCGCCTAACCCGTAAGCTCGGACTGAATGCCATGCAGGCGTACCGTATGCGTGAACGGCCTGCCGGTTATTCAATACAAGGAGAAAAGTAGTTATTTTTTCAGCGCAGAATAGGTAGCATCTTCTGGTGTAGTGGTATGACGCAACTCTTCATTTGCGTAAAGTGCAATTTCAATACGGCGGTTCATTTGTCTGCCGCTTTCTGAATCATTCGAAGCTATGGGCTGCCTTTCACCATATCCTTTGGTTTTCATGCGAACATCCTTGACACCTTTTCTCACGAGATAAGTTTCAATTTCATGAGCTCGCTGTTCAGATAAGGATTGATTGTAGATGTCTTCTCCCACATTATCCGTGTGGCCTTCGATGATCGCATTGGTGTAGGCGTATTTTGCAAGGATACGTGCCAGGTCTTTTAACATTCCTTTTGAGGACTGAAGTCCGTATGAATCCTCCTCAAAAAGAAGTCTTGAATCGATAGTGATCAGAATACCTTCTTCAAATCGCATCACCTTTGCGTCTTGTAACACCGATTTGAGTTCGGATGCCTGACGATCCATTTGTTTGTTAATCATCGTACCCGTTGTTCCTCCTACCTTTGCGCTAAGCAAAGTCGAGATAACAGTGTTCTCCAACTGATGACCGGACACTTTTGCCATTGACTTGCCGTCAGATCCACCTTGCGCATTAGCCGTGTTTAATGACCCGGCAATGGTCAAAAAAAGGATGGAAACTAAACTCGAAAAAACTACAGACGCCACTAATCTTTGTTTCATAATTAAAGCCTTTTGGGGATACAGAACGGTCTTTCCCCACCTTCGACAGTTGAATATTTACTAAATCTATGCCATCAGGAACGGCCTCAAATCCAGTGGAATCCCGGCTTGTAGGCGTGACCTGACGTGTAACATCCTCCACAGCCTGCTGGCGGGAAGCAACACTTTTCGTCTCTCTCGGAACTCTTTTTCCGCAGCCGTTCCTTAATGCAGAAATGTCGAAATGTAACCCTGGGACGAGCGAAAAAATCAGGTAAATAAATGACGGTGCGTTTACGGAGTCTGAACTTGTTATTGGATGCCTGATGAATATTTTAAACAATCAGGTGAAGTTTAGTATCATGAGAACATGCTCGTTAGTACCAGTCTTCCTTTGCATAAAAGGGACTCTCAAAAGAGAAAAGATTTAGTATATTGACCGACTACCAAAAAACAACCTTTCAAACGTTTAAACTTTATCCTATGAACTCCCGTCGCGACTTCTTACAACGAATCACAGCATCAGCTTTTGCTTTACCGCTCCTTCCCGAGACGGATCTATTTGCTGATCATAACAAGAAAGGAATCCCGCCGCCACAGGGTCCAGTCCTCAAGGTTGCCATCATGGGCCTCGGAAGCTATGGCGCACGTGTCGCCGACGCTATGCAGACTTGTACGATGGCCAAACTTACGGGTGTGATTAGCGGTACGCCGTCTAAAATAAAGGACTGGCAAACGAAGTATAACATTCCCGAAAAGAACTGCTATAACTACGAGAACTTTGAAGCAATCAAGAACAATCCAGACATCGATGCGGTCTACGTCATTACACCGAATTCTTTGCACGTACCGTATGGCATACGCGTTGCGAAAGCCGGCAAGCATGTGATCTCTGAGAAGCCCATGGCATTAAATG
>DATHIE010000346.1:0-3606 GCA_035316905.1 Chryseolinea sp.
ATCGCCGATAAAGTCTTCATGGGCAAGGACATCCTTTATGTCGGCGTCTGGAAAAAATCAGACGATCGTATGGTCTACAATGTGATATACACCGACGGAAAATCAGGCAAGGGTTTCGCGAAGAGATTTAACATGCCGGGCGTAACACGTGATAAGGAATACCCTGTAGCCACTGACGACAAGAACTCAAAAATACATTACGTCAGCGGAAACCCTAACGGTGAGGCTGAAACCATTGAGATAAAATTGTCTCAGTCAAGCACGGCGCGAAAGAAGATATTTGAATACGACTTTTCGGAACTTGAAGTGAAAGGCCGTGGCGCGCGGGGAAATACAGTTACGAAGTACCCTATACGTAAGGTTGATTTTGTAAAGGCTGGTACGTCGACGCTGAGCAAATTGAATCTCTGGTACGACGAAGACGCCGGACGATTGAATAAGGATTCCAGAGGAAAGTATCTTGGTAAGTTCGATGGCGACGATAAGATAATCACTTTCGCACGCAATGGATCGTACAAGATCACTGGCTACGAGATCACTACCCGCTTTGAACACGAGAAGACGTTACTGGTTGAAAAGTTCAATCCTAAACGGCCAGTATCTGCTATTTACGTTGATGGCGACAGTAAGCAGTATATGGTTAAGCGTTTCATGATAGAGACCACCACAGAGGATAAGGAGTTTGGTTTTATATCGGAATCGATCGGGTCGCGATTGGTACTAGTAACAACATCAGAGACTCCGGAAATTGAACTTGAGCAGATCAAAGGAAAGGATAAGGCCAAATCAACCGAGTCTGTTAACCTTGAAGATATCGTTGATGTAAAAGGTTGGAAAGCATTGGGCAACCGGCTTTCGCAATTCAAAGTTTCGAAAGTAACTCTTGTTCAGGAGGAAGAATCCGGTCTTGAAGGGGATGATAGTGATAATGAACTTGTCGAGATACCAGCCGGTAAAGATTCAAGCCCCGACAGCGATCGGGAAAAAAAAAAGAACGGGACGAAACGGACCACAACCAGTGGCTCGACGAAGGGGAGCAGTCCAATCTCTTCGCGGAAGCCGAAAAGCCAAAACACCAAGCTCAGCAAAAAAGCCAGCCCAGAATCAAAATCAAAGTCGAGCAGCAAGACCTCTTCGCGGAAAACGCTGAAAAGCAAGGCCAAAGCGAAAGCGAAGAGATAGTCGAGGATAGTCAGCAGGAACCGGAAGCTCATTCGAACCAACCGCCAAAAGATGACAAATCTTACGGTGTTGGCGAAACCATTGAATTTGAACTATAAGAATTCAGTTCGAACAGAGTGATTTCCTTGCTATTACAATTGTCAACAATTTCGTGACAAACGAAACATTCTTTTCAGACCACTAGTATTAATGGTTAGAAAGAACCCTCATGAAAGAATCTGTTGATGTTGTGGCCCGCGATGGAACATCGTTGTCCGCTACCTGGTTTATCACCGACGCCCCCCAGGACATAGTCATCATAATAGCTCCCGCAACTGGAGTTACCCAGGAATATTACGGCGAGTTTGGTGAATGGCTTGCATCATTAGGATTCAACGTATACACGATTGATTATCGTGGGATTGGCCAATCACGCCCTACACAGCTACGTGATGTTTTAGCTGACATGAAAGACTGGTCGAAAGACCTCGATGCACTGATAAGTCATATCGGTCGCATTCATCCGCGATCCCAGACAGTTATACTTGGACACAGTGTAGGAGGTCAACTGATAGGCATGTCGCAGCTGTCGAGGCACGTCGATGCATTCATAATGATCGGAGCTCAGACGCCTTACTGGAAGCATTACGAAGGGTTCTGGTTACGCCTGCGGCTGTTTTGTTTTTGGCGGATATTGATACCGGTTACGGTGAAGTTATTCGGCTATTTTCCAGCGTCACTATTTGGATTGTTCGAAGACCTTCCTGCAAATGTTGCTACTCAGTGGGCAAGGTGGGCGAAAAGCCCCAACTATGTCTTCGATGAGTTGCCGGATTACAAACGAAATTTCGAGGTATTGAATCAACGCGCATTGATGATTTCTTTCAGTGATGATGAACTAGCACCGGCGCGCGCGGTTGCTCATTTGAGAGGTTATTATAAGAACTTGAAGTTTGACAACTGGCACTTTCAACCTGAAGACGTTCTTCAGAAACGAATTGGTCACTTTGGCTTTTTTAAGAAGCGAATGCAGGCTGTACTCTGGCGCGAGGTTGTGAGCTGGATACACAAGGTACTTTCGGCGCCAACGAAAAAAGCCGCGTGATATTGCATTCACCCGCGAACTCACTATCGGCAAGTCAACGATTCGCCGGCCCGGATGCACAACTGGTTTTGTATCATCGGCTAACCTTTCATAACTTTCGCGTCATGATGAGATCAATTTTTGCATTAGCCCTTTCATTCTCTGTGTACTCAGCAAGTGCGCAGACCGATGAAATCCTCGCCCAAGGTAAAGTAAGTGATTCCCGGACCGGAAAGGGAGTCAAAGCCAGCATACGTTACAGCAGTATTCCAACTGGCGGCATTACCGGAAGATTTAATGACAGTACTTTTTCATTCGCGATCTTTGGGACCGCGAAGTATCAGATAACTGCGGAGGCAAAAGGATACAGCCCGAGAACGGTAATTGTTGACCCGAAAGACATTAATGCAGAAAAAAAGGTAATGCGTGACATTAGCCTGACACCGTCAGGAGAAACGATGCGACTTCAGCATCTGATCTTTGCGCAGGGCAAATCTACAATCGATCCCAAATCATACCCTGAATTGGATGAGGTTGCTCAAATGATGAAAGAGAACACGCGTATAGTGATACAGTTGGAGGGACATACCGATAACCAGGGCAGTTCAAAAGCTAACCTTGCTCTTTCTGAGGAGCGGGTGGAAGCGGTAAAGAAATACCTCGTAGTAAAAGGCATAGGGAAAGACAGGGTGAAAACGAAAGCTTTTGGTGGAAGTCAACCACTATCAAATGAAATGACTCAGGAAGCTCGCTCCATGAACCGAAGAGTGGAAATGCGTATTCTGAAAAACTGATTCCTAATTTAGTGTAAGGAGTTTAAGACAAACCGGAGAAGGAACCTTCACCGGTTTTCCAACAGCGGCAAGTTTTCCGGTCTTGCTATTTATTCGATACATCGTAATAGTATCGTCATCCTGGCTGGCTATAAATACAAACTCTCCCTTTGGATCCACGAGAAAGTTGCGTGGCGTTTTTCCCGTTTCCTGTTGACCGATCAGTGCAATCTTTCCAGTTTGAGCTATTGAAAAAATGCTAAGCGCATTCAAACCCCTGTTGGACATATAAAGGTATTTTCCATTGACACCCGTATGGATATCGGCGCTTGTGTTCGACCCTTTAAATTCGGGAGGCAATGAGCTGACAGTGTCTTCAAGAATCGTTAGCGCACCTGTTGTTTTGTTAACCGAAAATGCGCAGACCGAGGAAGTCAGTTCTTCTGACAGGTATGCGAATTTTCCATTGGGATGAAGTGTAAAATGGCGTGGACCACTTCCCCGGCCAACTATGACCTCCGGTGTCTTAGCGGGTACGAGCGTTCCATTGGAGGCATTGAACTCGTAGATATAGACCCTGTCTGTTCC
>DATHIE010000347.1:0-19637 GCA_035316905.1 Chryseolinea sp.
TGATCGATCAGGTTGCGGACGCTGCTCGGTTTTATAACGCCCTTGTCGTCGAGCTTCATCCGGCCGGCATTGTCGGAGTCGCACAACCAGTAGACCGTACGTCCCTTCAGGTGCTGGATCTTGTCTACAGTTAAACCGTTGTTACTTCCGCACGCTACCCAATGGAATTGCTTATAGAAGAAGCTTGCCAAAACGGCAGTCTTTTCACTTTCGACCACACAAACCGGAATGGTATCCACTTCCCGCGGCAACAAATGCTCGCCGTACAAACACAATTGATATTTTTCAATCGTATCCCTTTCCTTTCCAAAATTTTTTTCTTCTGGAGATTTAGGGGGGTGTGGGGGGGATGGTTGCTTGAGCGAGAATGAGTTGAACTCCTTATCGCGATGGCCGTCGTCTTTGTACTTAAACCACTTCAGGTTCACCACCTGGTTATTGAAATTGCGGAAGATGTAAACGGTAAGGTCGTCCTTATCGCTATACACTCCCCACTTCAATAAGTGATCATTCGGAATGAGCAGCTTCTTATTGCAGAATACGTGAAGCGGACTGATGCATGTTTTTGTTTTATTGATGATGGGTCCGTAGATGCTTTCAGCCGGAAAGATCTGCACCACCTTCGGCTCTGGCTTCGGCACAAAGCTCTCCTGCTTCTGTGCCGCCAGCTCAGGATCTTCTTTGGGATGCCTGTGATAGCCACAGTTGTTCTCACGATCGCACCGGCCGAACTGGTATACATCTACGGGCTCCTTCGTTTCGCTGTTCACATACGCCACGAAAGTGGACTTGTGGCCGCAGCTAGGGCAAGCGTATTTCTTGCTAGAGGTGTCGAGCTGATAGAGGTATTGGGACATTGTAGTTTAAAAAATGTAGGGTTGTAGTGGTTGTTTAAATTCAGGCTGCTTTGTTAATCAATCTTCCTAATCCGGTTTTGGGAGCCATGCCAAAATCGCGGCGTATTCTTTCTTTGCGCCAGATGTCTTTCATTTTTTGTGTTGCCTTTACACGTGCTTCTGTATTGTGGCCACAGCGTGTCATGTGTTCTGCGTGAGTAATCATCTTTAGGTTACTGATGTCGCAGTTAAGGGAATCGCCATCAATGAATGTGATGATCATGTTGGATGGTATTGGCCCGTGTACACTAGCCCATACTGCCCTGTGAAGAAGTTCCCACTTCGCCTTAGCTACTCTGATGTACCTGTAGTAGCGCCCTGTTTTATCTCTACGGACAGATGTGGCCCCATCATATAAAGTGTTGTGTGGAAGCTGGCCTTTCTTAAATTCTGTAGCCGGACTTAAGCGCATGGATTTTCCTTTGTTCCAGGATGTTTGCCCCGGCTTAAACCGTGTATCGCGTCCAACTTTAATATGATGCCTCTTTAATGTTCCGCGCAATGCGCAGACAGAAACATTGAATTGTTTAGCCAGTTGACTTGTATCGATGCGTGTAGCGTTGTCGCGCAGATATGCGATTTCTGTTAAGGTCCAGATCTTCATAATTCAATTTCTTTTCTGAACTCAGCGATCGAATCATCCACAACCTTTTCAAGTTGCTTTGAACGTTTCAATGTTGTTGCCGCTGCAGCCCAGTCGCCAGGAGTCTTTGTCTTTCTTGCCTTACCAATCTGTTGGAAGTAATCGATCTGCGCAATGCGCATCTGTTCTACCTGGAAGGCGAATTGTTTTAAGTCTTGCATAATTACCAAGTGATTAAAATTCCTTTGAATATTCTGAGAATCACCTTGCGCTTGCCTTTTTTCACGCCGTGTTCCTGGATCCAGAAGGACTTCATATCCTCCCAGCTTTTGAATCCATCCAATCGCGCGAATCTATTCAAGAGGCTTCCACTTAGTGTGATCATTTCATCATCTATTAAGTCTATCCTTACAACTCCGGAGTTGAATTTGATTTCAATATTCGTCACGGTTTTGCACTTCACTTCACGTAACTTCTTTGCGTACTTTGTGCGTAGCGCCGTGTATAGGTATAGGGTCTCCCCAGGATAAATAGGATATTTCCTAGGCGCACGAATGGTCTGGCGCTTGGATCCGTTCCGGATCTTTCCAGCGAACCGTTTCTTAAAACTGAGTATGGCCACTAGCGCGTTAGGTTTAGTTGTTGTTTTATTTCTTCGATTGCTTCGAAGTGTTCCACCGGAATGTGAAGAAAAGCTTCACGAAGAGCTTCCTCCGCTTGCAACTCCATTTCCGTTATTGTGTAGTTCTGCCAATGTCCTTTGTGCTTCTTTTTCTCGCTGATCATCTGAGTTATTCTCATATAGATGGTCAGGTTGTACATCAATCTTAGGCGCTCTTTCATGTTCGTACAGTTGCAAGTGAAAAGTATACGTATCAATAAGCTTCACGTAGTGCTGACGGTCCGCTGATTTTATCTTTGCCTCGTTAATCTGAAAAGAAAGCATCTGCTTGTAGTGATCGATCAGGTATTTCAGTCCAGCCTCGGTGTGGTTAACCTTGGTTTCGGAAATTGTGATCGGTTCGTCCAGGTAAACTTTCTCAGGACGATGCATGAATTCTCGATTCAAGTTGCTTGATGTCCTTCTTCACCTGGTTGAGCCGTATCGTCAGATGTCTCTTTTGCTTTTTCCAGATGCGGATCTGATGCGGGGAAGAAAAGTCCTTCAGCGAATCGATCTGCCACTTTGCGTCCTTGATATCTTGCTTCAGCCTTGACTCCTGGTTGAGCAAAGCGTTCAGCCTGGTTCGTTGCGCGATGATCATGACTTGCGTTTGTTAAAAAGCCTTGATTCATAGCGCTCCAATCCTTCGCGCACCTGGCGCAAGGCAGCAGCTGCTCCCTTTCCGTCACCTTTCCTCAGTAATTCTTGCGCGCGACGGATTCGCTCGGCGCTGATAGGCACTTTGCGCGTTGGTCGCATAGCATTGAAATCGAATAGGGTGAATTGATGGGTTACAGGAACGAATGAACTGATCAAGTAGCACTCCTTCCTTGAGTAAGTTCCTGGCCTACGGTAGCGAACTGCGATGCTGGGATCACATTGCAACGGTCAGTGCGCCAAAATTCTCCGTCTTCGTCGACAAGGCCACAAAGATCCTTCGATTCATAGGTCACTTTTAGCGCCTTGCTTTCAAGGTGCTTGGTGAAATACTCGAGATCTGGTTTCCTGTCGGTAACATCATTGCGTAATGCGTTTGCATTCACGTCTGGTTTTAACATGACTAGCTTTCTCATATAGAAAATGGTTAAGTGATCAATAAGACATGCCCATAGAGGCACCGGTATCGCCTGGATAAGCCATGGCACAAACGTGCTTGCAATGGCAAAGCTTCTTGCCGCACATACCAAGGTTGGTATCGTGGCTTGGTGCTGGTGTCAACTCAACCTTACGGCCAGTGCGTTTAATTTTTTCAATTGAAGCTTTGACTTCCGGATCTGTCTTGGAGCCGAAGAGTTGGACGCGGGTTTGTTTTTGTTTGATCATGGATGTAAGATTTTGGTCGATAATGATGGTACCTGTGTAGACTCGGTTGAAATAATCGCGCGAGCCAACGCCAGGCATGGGCTATAATTGCTTCGCGATTTCAAGCACGCGCCTATGATTCTTAACCTTTTCAGCTTTTGTTTCTGCAGCAAGATTTATAAGAGCTTCAGCTACTTCGAAATGATCTTGCCCATGATGGAGAACTCGGTATACGGTTACTTCACTCACTCCGCATTTCACTGCCACCGTTTTAGCATATCCTTTCGGTAAAGACAAAAGGATTTTGGAACGGAGTTTTTCCGTTATTTGCATGATAGTAATTGTTAAGATTTACTTTATGTATTTGACAGTGCATAGGTATAACTAAAAGTTGTAATTGTCAATACCTGAGGTTATAAAAAACGAGAAAAAGTTTTAAATGACACGAAATCAGAGAATTAAACATGCCCTTAGGGTGTCTGGTGTCAGCCAGGAAAAGCTTGCTGACGCTTTAGGGATCACTCAGGCCGCTGTTGGCAAGCAGTTGAATAAGGCGGAAGAGATTGATTCAATGAATTTTTTGAAAGCGATTGAAAGTTTGACTGGACATAGTTTTGAATGGTTACGAACCGGAGAGGGTAAGGAGCATGATCTTTATATGCTTTTAGGTCGCGTTCAGAAGGGAGCTGAAGAACCAATAGTTGATACAAAATATCTACAAGGTAAATCGATTCGCCCCGTGACAGTAACGGTCAACTCACAGGGAAAAGAACTGACCACACTGGTTGGCGTCAGAGCCCAGGCTGGTTACCTCAAAGGTTACGGCGATCCACATTACATTGAAAAACTTCCAGCATTTAATCTTCCGATTCTGAAGGAAGGATCTTACCGTATGTTCGAAGTCGATGGTGATAGCATGCTGCAACAAGGTGGCGGTGGTCTTCACGACGGTGACATCGTAATTGCTCAATACATCGAGGACATCTTCACCTTAAAAGACCGCCGCGTTTACGTGGTGATCAGCACTGAAGGCGTTGCTGTGAAGCGCTGCATCAACCGACTGAAGGATAAGGACAATCCGATACTCATTTGTCAAAGCGATAATAAAAACGGCCAGCACCCTGATATCATCGTGCGTCCACATGAGATCATTGAAGTGTGGGAGTTAAAAGCTTTCATCAGCCGGCAGTTGGGCTTTGCCACAGATCTGTGGGATATGCTCAGCAACGTAGAGAAGCAGGTGGCGCTGATGAATGAAAAGATTAAAAGGATTGAGGAAGAGCGAGCTGGCGGCGGGTTCTAGCTTCCAAACGGCGTCAGAATGAACGGCATATGGTTATAACTAAGTGGATATCAGCTATGGTAGGGGAGAGTTCAAAGTTCCGTACAGACTACCCGGACGCCTTGTTGGCGTCAAAAACCCGGTTTCTAGTAAGGAATCGGGTCTTTTTAAAGACAGTTGCTTCCAAATAGCGTAAAAAATTCAAAGTGAACCAGTCGTGAGTTTTAGTGCAAAAATTGTTCTGGGAGATTATGTGAAAGCTGATGGCATGAGCGCTGTCTATTTGCAGTGCGTGATCGATCGCCAGCGCGCGACAGTACCGCTCGGATTCTACTTACATTCAAACTTATTCGACAAAACGAAGCAGCGCGTGAAGTCGAATCATCCGAATGAAAAAGATTTCAATATTGAGATCATGATGGCGATCGCAAAGGCAAATACTATCGCGTCGAAGTTCAGACAGGATGGAAAGTTGTTAACACCTGAAGCTTTTCGCACCGAGTACACAGATCCGACCGAAGTGATGGACTTAATCAAGTTCATGAAGCATGAGATTGAATTGAAGAAGCCTTCTATTTCGCCAAACACTTATAAAAGCCACACTACAGTGATCAACAAGCTGAAAGAATTTCAGAAAGTGATTCTCTTCAACCAGGTGAACCGCGAGCTGGTGCAAAAATTTCGAAATAAATTGATCAAAGATGGTAACGGTGGCGCTACGATCGAGAAAGTGGTGAAGATCTTCAAGCAATATCTTACAGAAGCGAGAAAGAAGGGAATTGCTGTGCGCGATGTTGAGATAAAAATTAAAACATTCCGGTCAAATCGAAATGCACTCACCGAATCGGAGGTGATTGAACTTGATAAGTACTTCAATAAGTCAGACACGCCAGGAAATCACAAGAAAGTCCTTCGCTATTTTTTGTTCAGCTGTTATACAGGCCTGCGGATCTCGGACGTGAAGGTAATTACATGGCAAAACATAAGTGACGACATGCTGGTGTATCTACCAGTGAAAACAAAATCTAAGAACGAGCAAGTTTCTGTGCCATTGCTGTCCGTTGACAAAAAGTATTTACCGGAATACTCTAACGACAAGGCGGTTGTCTTCGATACGTTTACAGATCAAGTGAATAACCGGATACTGAAGGACATCGCCGGCCAGGTTGGTATTAAAAAAAACATCACCTACCATACCAGCCGACACACTTTCGGAAGTTTAATGGCGGAAGGTGGTGATGTCGTGGCGCTGCAGCGCATGCTTGGTCATAGTGACGTGAAGACGAGCATGGGGTACGTGCATACCAATGTGAAGCAACTGATTGATGCAAAGAAAGCAAGATTTGAAAAAGCGATTGTTGTTGGAAAAGACACCCAATAAAATTTCCTGTTCGTTGGAATAGTCCCTACTTTTTTAGAGATTTTCACTACTGACCGTACAGCACACCAATCCCTTTCAATAGTATGCAATACTTGAATATTTTTGTACTCACAATCATCGCATTTTATGGGTATTCTCAAGACGTTGTTCTTTTTCATAAGGACGGAAGCGTAGTAAAAACTAAAGTTAAAGCAACAAGTGACACTCAATTGTTCACACAGAATGGCAACTATAATTATGACGTCATTGATTCAGTGTTTTCTGAAGATAAGGCGCTTCTAGAAAAATTGAAAGGGAAAATTGGCGGTTTTAAGACAACTATGTCCACCGGAACAATCCATACAAAAAAAATAGTGGTCAATGGTGTTGATATTAACCAGCTCGATATCGAATTCATAGAAATAATTGGATTTCAAATTTTACCACCTAAAGTGCAGGTTGTAGTGTACTATGGCCAACCTATTAAAGGATTTGAGGATCAGACAATAAAGGATGATCTGGGAAAATCAATTCGTTTCAATGGAGTGATTGACGCATTGAACTTCATGTACAAGAATGGATGGGAGTACCGCGATTCATTCGCTGTGAACACAGGGACTGGTGGTAGTGTTTACCACTATATTCTTAGAAAGGTACACTAAACATCAGCGTCCTCTCTGATTTGATTCACGGTCTTTATTCCTTCTTCTGTTTCTGTGACAACATTGATAACTTTTATATTGTCGATTCGATTGCTCATCGCTTTAAAGTTGTCCATAAGAAGCCCTTCAATTCGATCGGAACCAAGCGCTGACACTCCAGATTGAGAGCCACCTGAAGCAATTGGTGGTCTACTTTCAAATGGACTCACCGGACCGCCAGCTGCGAATCTCCGTCCACCTGCAGCGTAATTGATGTCGCTGGCGATTCGGCGTAAGCGTGGATCCCGGTAAACACCCTTCGTCAAGATGATCTCATCACCTTCCGCTTCAATTGGAATTCCACCCTGAGCATGAGAAGGACCGCGAAGTACCATACCTCGTTCAGCTTTGGCCGGCGCTTCTACTTTCGTGCTTTGAATCTTCCTAACGTTGGCCATACCTGCCGCTAGCGCTAGGCCTGCTGCAATTGGTGCAAGTGCTCCACCGACAATCGGAATAGCTGCAGTGCTGGTGTATGCGTTGATTGCTCCTTGAATAGCAGAAAGAATTGCTGATGTGGTCGCGAAGGCTTTCCACTGAGCTGTTCCTTGTTTTTGTAATGAAGCGATCTGAGAGAAGAAATTTCCGAACGTGCCCAGACTTCCTTGCATAGCAGCCATCTGGTCGGCCATCTCCTGTTTCTTAATGTCGACCGCTTGATCCGACGCATCCTGTTGCATCGACAGGTACGTCGCATACTCTTTCTGATATTCAGCACTTCGCTCTCCATGCGCGGCTTTAATAACCTCAAGCTTTTGTCTTTCAAACTGGAGGGCGTTTTCTATGCTGACTGTGGCAAATTCTGCTTGTGTTATTTGCCCGTTTAAGAACTGTTCGTTAAGAACGTTTTGTGATTCGGCGAGCTGAAGTTCCAGGTTGGCCAGGGTATCTTCCTGTTCTTTCTTATCCCACTTCTCGTTGACGTCATTCCGTTGCTTTCGTGCCAGCTCCTGAGCGGCTGCAACACGTTCGGCATAGAACGGAGCGTTCTCATCAATGGATTCTATCTGTCGTTGAAGTTCAGTCTTCAACTTGAGTAATTCTTTTTCGCGACTATCATCCATTGCCTGGATGTGTGCGTCTTCAATAACACGAAGACTATCATAGTATTCTTCCTGGGCCTTTTCCTTTTCGGCAAGGGCTTTCTCTTCGGATTTTTTCTCTTCCTCGATCCGCTTCAATTCTTCGGCGGTGGCCTTCTCGCGTTCTGCTTCCTGTTTCTCACGAATGGCCGCTTCACGATTGGCAATTTTCTCGATCTGGTTGTTCGTTTTATGTTCCGCATCAACGACTTTAACCTGGGCATCAACTATCTTTTGTAACAGGTCGTCTTGAAGTGCACCGCGCTTTTCATATTCTATTTCCTGTGCAAGCGTGCCTTCCGCGAGCTGGAGAATTTCTTCGTCGCTTAACTTAGACTTTTGTTTTGCTTCAAGCAGTAGTGCATCAAGGTTCTTCTTATCCAGCGCATTGTTGGCCGTGAAATTCTCTTCTGCTATTTTACGTGCTTCCTGGAGAAGGGCATTTTGTTCTTTTAGTGACAATGACCTATTCTTCGATTGGAGTATCAACCGATCGATCTGTGCTTCCTGCTTTGCATTGGTAAGAACAATGCCACGATTGAGGTCATCGAGATCCTGTTGAAGTTTTACGAGCTCAACGCCGGCGTTGTATGCACCTGTAATCGATTCAGTCAATCCATCAAAAGAAGAAGCCATTTTATCCAGACCACCAGGTGTGCCCGTAATGATATCCCACAATCCAGATCCAAGTGCCTGAAGGCGCTGCGTAAGCTCAGACACAACGGCCGATATTCCACCAAAGATTTGTTCGACCTTATCAAGGAGTGGTGTGAACTTTGAGAATGCATTGATCAATGCGCCGACTATCAACACGAGGGCGCCGATGCCTGTGCTTGCGATCGCTCCTTTTAAAAGACCGAATCCAGAAGTAAGACCACCAACGCCGCCCTTTGCCCGTGAAAGAATTCCAGACAGCATACTGAAGCCTGGTATTTGTGAGAGGACGCCGCTAAAAGCTCCCTTCAATCCATCACTCGCCTGTGTTGTTCCTTTGATCTGCGTTTTGATTTTCCCCATCTCGCCTTCAACAACGCGAAGATCTGCGGCTTTCTTTATGAATTCTTCCGTACCTGGCTTCAGGTTTCGTAACTCTTTGTTGAGTGTGTTCGCCTGCTTACCAAGTTCTTTCAAGGTATCACCGGCTTTATTTCCGTTAGAGAGAGTGATTTCAATCTTTGATTCCATATGACTAACAAGCTATTGGCTTCATCCTTTTGTAACTAGGACACCGCCGTCCCTTTCGAAATCGCGTCAGCGAGAAGTCCTTCTATATCGCGTGCGTATGCTGCGATAGTTTCCGTGTTAAGATCCTTTAACAAATCACCAAGATTTGCTGACTTCTTCCATTTCTTCTGCTTCCAGGTATCTTCCTTGCGTTTGTTTTTGGCGATCGCCCAAGCAATACGTTCTATTTTCTTTTCCGTGCTAAGACCTGGAGCCGTGCCGTAGGTGTAACCCGGGATGTTACCGAAATCAAGACCTCGCTTTGCCGCCCACTTTTCCAGCTCGGCAACTACGGGAAGTTTTGTCCACTGTGGATTTTTGTAACCGATGAAGAAACCCTGATCGGCATAGGTGAGCGCAATAACAGGTGCATCATTGTCGGTTGATTTTATAATAGTTACCTGAACGCTATCGGCGAGCTCACCACTGTTTATGTATTCCGGCCGATTGAATACCTCCTTAACATCCCCGAGTAATCGCGTGGCATATTGCTGCGCTAACGCATCGAGCTTTTGTTGAGTGATCTTTGGAATCATTGCATCGTATAAAGTTCCGCCGAGTTGACGCGCACGGTCTGGTTCGTTATGGTCATGTCGATCGATTTGACCAGGTAGTTCATACGATCAAATCTCCTTTTCAATTCCCAATCAAAGCGAAGCAGATTTCTGAAGGCGAATGCTGGAATGATAGTAACGATACGTCTGTTCCGTTCGAAGTGCAGCCAATACTTCCAGAAGGCATCATACATGCCGGTTAACAAAATGAAGTTATTCAATGGCTCGTAGATCGTAACTCCGTTGATGTCGGCGGCAGGATATTCAAATGTCGTCACATCTACGATGTCTTTATAGTAAAAGGTTCTCATCTGTCCCTTTTCTCCAAATCGCTGCAACGTCCTGGGACCAAATACAGCCTTGCCCTCAATGACTGCCGTGTTCTGCTGGAATAGGCGACCACATTGCATCTCTAATGTTTGTTCCGATGTTCCCACGGAGATACTTTCGTCAAACGTCGATAGATCTGTGTCATCCTTTTTTAAGGAGATGGTATATCCTGACACGCGCAGATCTTCTACGTTCTGTACTGGCGATGATATCGGCGTGATGTCGTCATATTGAATGCTTTTTGCAATCGGCTCTCTGAAACAGATCCTGACCTTTTTGGTGTTCTCATTTTCATACAGTCCGAGGTTATACCGGCTGCAAAGGCGTTTCAAATATTCGACAACAGTAATATCTGGGACCAGTTCATTCAGGTTGAAACTACGTCGCCAGAAAACAAATTTCCGGGCGCCTATGAATGGCAACGGATAATCCAGGGCAGCACTGTTCCATTCCAGCATGTTATCAACATCGGTATGGTTGTAGAAGTCGCCTTCCCAGGTGAAGCCGAAAGTTTCACCAATTTTGTCTAGGATCCATTTCCTGCGCAGGAACGGCTGTATGGAGTTGTAATTTTTTACCTTGAAGGGTTGATCGTTATTCAATCCCCAGTTGCTTTCGTTGCGAATAAGGCCACCTGAGTTTACTCCGTTGACTAATTCAAGATCCTTTATTACCTCGGTGTATGGGTTCCCATTAAACAACAACGGGAACCGAAGCTTTGCATTCGGATAGCTCCCGGACAAGTATCCAGTCAGGAAGGTGTCGAACTCTGCATAGTATGTGCCCAGATCGGTTTCAACAAGGTAGTTGTCGGGATCTGCATCCACATTCGCCGACAATTCCAATAATGGATCAGTGGCATCTTGCCTGAGTAAAAAATCCATGTCGAGAATGTCGTCATGGAACGTGAAGTAAATACTAAGTCTAATAACAACGTAGTCGTCTTCTATAAGTGCTAACGGCGTTGTTCCGGAAGCGACGTATGTAGCATAGGGCATATATTTGCCTGTGTCGAGCGCCGCGTCTGCGTCTGCGTTGATGGCAATTGCAAAGCTGTTTGCATCTGACGCGGTGTATGCAATTCCGTTAATGGTGACATTATAGTCTCCAGCGGCGGACCGCTTCAGATAGATTTTCTTCGTTATGCTGGTGGCGCCTATCACAAAATTTTCAGCAACAACGTCTTTCAATTTTGCGGTCTTAAAGCTTTCGTTAATGCTGTTCAGACCAAAAGTGAAATGTGCCTGGGCCTTGTTTTTGTCGGTACTTTTTGCGCGTAAGTTTCCCTTTTTAAAAGGAACTGGCGCGTTCATTCCGGATGAAGCGAAAAGAGTTGCTTTTTGTAATTGATATGCCTCATTGTTTTCAATGACGAAAGGATGCTTGATCTTGGCGGCATTAGATGGACTTCTGTCACCTGTCGGAAGTGTGAACGGGAGAGAATATGATCCTGGACTCAATTTTTCACCGTTACCAAAAATAGGATTCTCCAGCTTGACCGTGATTGATGTTGCTGGATCTGTTTGAAGGAATTCGCTATCGCCGTCGATCTGGATACCTATCATATTGATGATGGTGTGAATGACTGATCTTCATAGGCTGGCTTCACGTCGAACCTGATAAACCTATCATAGTTCTGATCCGCTTCACTCCAGTTTCCTCCAATGATGTTTAATGGTATGCGCCGTCCGTCAGTGACGTCGTATAGCCGTGAAGTGTTCAAGAAATCTTGCATGTATTCATGCCAGGCCTTTGCCATGGTACCTTTTATAAAGCCGCTGCTATAGTTATGCTTCGGCTGGATAATGTTGTTGTTTAGCTCAAATTCACCATCGACGGCAGCGTAATTGTGTGGTAGGAACTTTTGCACGAGCTCGCGGCTAAAATCTGTTTGTTTGTCTGCTTGTCCTGTAAAGCGCAATACTTCGAATGAACCCAATGAATTGAGGAACATAAAGAACCTGGTGAGCGGATGGCGGACGATCGTGATGAAATAAGAGCGCACTTCACTGATCACGTTATCGTCCTGGTCAAGCAATGACAATTCGTATCGCGTGAGATTCTTTGCCGGATTTACCAGCGTTGCACCGGAGTTAACCGGACCGGCAGGGATCTGATATAGCGACCGATAGGTGACCGGTGAAAGGTTGGTGGTGACTGCTGTCTCATCTGTGTTGTCATCGAAGTAAGCTTTTATCTGAAGCTTAAGTTCGGTGATGTCTTCGCTGTAGTTCCAGAAATTCAAATAGTCTTCCTGCAGCCGGTCTACATATTTTTGAATCGGCGCCCAGGTGAGAAACTTTTTGTTTGTTGGCAGGTAGGTATTGAGATAGTCTAAGGTTGGCCAGCTGAATTTAGCAATGCCACCGAACAGCACCAGGTTGGCAGTTGATTCATCAAGATCTCCAGGAGTTACTTCATCATTGATCAGCTCCCCAGTGAAACATTTAAAACGCTTGATGCGATCCGTTAACCTCACGATGGTGTTTTGATTTAACGTGGGTGGTACGGTTGTGAGCGCATCTTTGAACGCTTCATTGAGATAGAAGACGACATTGCCATCTGCATCCGGAGGAAGCTCTAATTTAAGTTTTGAATTGTACGTGCCACTATCAGCTACGTCTTCAACGCGCACGTCATTGTACAGCCGGTAGTTTGTAGCCGATTCCCAATCGACGGCAGCGGCTTTACCTAATGTGATCGGATTCTTTGATAGTGACGCAACGTCTGTTTCATCCGGTGGCTCTGGTTCGGGTTCGGGCTCAGGATCAGAAGTTCCTACGTATTCGTATACCTCAAACTCATCGACATAAATTTGTCCGTTCAGAATCGGAGATCCGTCGACGTGTATGTGACAAACCTCATTGAGCGTAGGAAACAAAGCATTAGTATGCTCAAATGAAATTTCGATATCTACCCAGGCATCCTTCGCCTCTAGCACTGTTTTATCGACGCGCTCAATCTCAGTCTGAGCTAATGTGAGGTTGTTTAGATCAGACAGCAATGTGATATTGATACCGTCAGTTGCTGGAGGAGTCGCAGTTGGCACGCGTACTTTTGCCTTCAGTAAATATTTTTTCCCAAGCTCGGAGAACCAACGGCAAGGAAGCAGAAGTGTGTCGCCGGTAGCACTTTTTGTTACAAACGCGGCGTACAGTCCGGCCGTCTGTTGCGCAGAAGACCGAACTACCGTGTAAGCACCGTCCGCGAATCCCCAGGTGGAACGATCCGTTTCGAACTGCCCGGCATTGCCGAATTGATTAAGATTACCGCTTACAATTGTCTTTGGCATGCATCAAGTCCATTTATCTTCATCATAAGCAAAGCCGCTCGGATCCTGGAAGGAGAAATCAAACCTGCAGCCGACCATGCTGGTTGCGCTAAAAGTAAGTTCACCCATTCCGAACTTGTAGGACGTCAGCCGTGTGATGAGTAGTTCTTCAGATCGGTCTTTTAACATCTTGCTGATAATGTCTGTCACAATCACCTCGCAGTCCTTGAAGAAGTCAAAGCGAGCCTGGAACTTTGTGTTAGGTGGAGCTCCGCCAATCCACAGCGATCCTTTCTTCTCCTGGAGATAGTTGTCGCTCAGCTGATCGTTTAATGTTACCGGCTGATAGGGTTCCAACCACAGCTTCTTACCCTTCCAAACTTTGCCTTCATTCACGGCTACCTGGTCGTCACCAAACAAAAAGGAGCCTTCGCCCAATGCAACATGAGATTCGGCAATCGCCTTGAAATAATCTTGATAACTCTGAAAGTCGGTCAGGTCGTACATTCTACAGATTGATTAATTGTAAAGCATTTCTTACTTGGCTTGAAGTGCGGCTCTATCCTGGCTGGGATCTCGATCGTACGGCCCCGGGCAATGTCTCTTCCTTTTTTCGCTTTGCGTTTCCGTGGAAGAAAGCAACCGAATTCACGGAAGTCTATTCGTTTCCCTTTGCCGACTTCGTCCTTGATCACCTCAAAGCATGCCTTGACAATAAGGTCAACGTCCGCTGTCTCGATTCCAGTTTTACCGACAATACGTTTTACTACTTCGTGTCTTCTCATGATTTTTTGCGTTGCAGTTCCTTGTGTTTTTTCTCCAGGTAGTTCAGTGCTTCGTACATCGGTGCTTTCTTAGCGCGATCCATACCCGGATATGCCGGGCTTTCAGAGAGATCAAAAAGAATATTTTGCCACATCGGTTCGCTGTCAACGGGTGGTTTGTTGGATACCGGATTTTGAGTTTCATCTTCATCCTCTAGACGTGGAAAGGTTAGCGGGAATTCTGCGAGGATAAATTCTTTCACATTGGCATATCCATACAGCATGCAAACGCGGTAATCATTGTTGATGATCCTGCCAATCTCTTTGCCTCGTTCGGTGATTACCTTCTCATCAAACTGATCGGGATGGGTGTATATAACAGCTATCATTTCGTCCAGGAACATTTCCGCCATCGTGCTGGGCGTCTGTGGTGGATGCGCACGCCCGTCGTAATATTCCTGCATCAGGAACTTACTGAACAAAGAATCGATCCAATAGAGTTGGCCTAGTGTGTGATTCTTTAAGTGTGTCGGTGGATTACAGAATGTGGAATCTGAGAATTTGATTTCGGGGAATGTGAACCATTTCTGATGGATGAACTCAAGATCATTAATACAGTCAACCGCCTGTTCGACATTTATTTTTGAGACTAGTCCCTCATTCTTTCGTAACGCCTTTAGGATCATAATGGCGTAGTGTCCAGCTGCCTGATGCAAGCCTTGTTCGTTGGCTCGTTGCATCTTGATTTTCATGTCAATGACTGTAGCCATCTCCTTAGGGGAAACCTGATCCCATGACGTCTTAAACAGGTCGCTTATGTGATAGGTTTTCATTGAGATTGCGTTTCATAAAAAAGACTTTGATCTGATCAAGCTGCTCGATGGTGAGATAGTCACCCAGGTAACTATAGATACCATGCAGGCCGTGCCGAAGCCAGGCTAGCCGCAAAAGGTGTCTGTGATCGATGGCTTTTGGAATTGGAAAGCCGTCCTCGTTGATCTGGCCTCTAATGACCGGAACTTCCATTTCATAAGTAGCGGTTGCGTCAATGGGCTTCCCATTCTTGTGCGTCTCGCCTGTGAGCAATAGTTCAGCTCCTGATATATGTGTGATGTCAGTACGGACATGCTGAAACTGCATCGGCAGCTTATCAGCCATCTGATTGATGAACGATTCGATTTCTTCTTTTATCTCCTTCACACTATGCCTGGTTTTAATTTCACGTACGCATAAGCAATCATTCCAATAAGAGCGATGCCGGTAAACCATCGGCAGATCACATCGATACGTCTGGTTTTGAATTCCGTCTTTACCTCGAAAGTATTCTTGCGTTCATGCTTTAACCGGAAGACTTCCTTGTCCAGTGTAGTAATAACCTTATGTAAGCTATCGCAGGAACTTGATGCAATGACCTGTCCTGTTGACTTAACTTTTAAGTTAAGTGTAGCACGTCCAGACTTCTTTTTTACCGTGAGTGGCTTCGGCTTATTTGTGGTCGAATCACATTCAATCCACTCGATCGTGGTGACTGTGTCGCCTGGGATATAGACAGGAACTTCCCTGGTGACATATTCGATGTGAACGCTGTCCTTCACATCGCTGGAGTTGGTGATGACACGTTTGCTGCAGCTGAAAAAAAGGATCAGCAGAAGGATGATCATCAGTATGGAAATGACTATTCTCATTTGACTTTTACCAGGTTATCGCAAATTCCCATTGTGCAGGATGTGGAAGCTTATGGTAAGGCTTTCCGTCTGCGTAGTATTCCGGACAGACATCAATGTGTATGAAAGTCTGGCCAATCTTCAGGTACTCTTCGAATCCAATCCTTACCTTAATGTTTAAGATGCTAGCCACCTGCTTCACGTACTTTACCCACTCGCGAGTCTGAGCTGGTGAAACCGTATCGATGTCTGCGGCCATCTTTACGACGTGTGGGGAGTGTACTGCAGTCTTAAATCCACGACTATGTAGATCTTCCTGGTGTTCCTTGTTTCTGTTGAAGCTATTGACAATGATACGGCTGTTAATTGCTTCACGTAGATTATCCAGGACTGTCATAAGCAATTCGTTGACGACCAGTTCACCATAGTCCTGGATGTCGCGGATAAACCGTGATTCGCTAAGGGAAAAGTACCTTCCAATTTTATCCGAATCGACTGGTAGTCCATAGATCTTCTGCCATTCTGCCAGAGTCACTTCGTTTCCATTTCTTAGCACCACTGTTACCTTGTCTCTCATTCCTGCTTATGATTATAGTCTTTCAGGTGATTTCGAATAGATTCAATCCAATCAGCAACCTTGTTATGAAGCAGCCTCAATTCCACCATGACGATGCCTTGAAGTTCCATAGTAACTTCCTTCGTATTCCAGTCCTTTTTCTCGTAGAGCTGCTCTAAGGTTTTTATAGAACTCTTGATTGCCCATAAAATAAGATTCATCAACCCAACGGCGCTTACGCCGTCTTTTATTGGACCTTCGTGGTTGATCTTCGCTATCAATTCTTCGAACTCCTTCCTGTGCTCTTCCCTCAGAATCAATATTTGTTGAGCGTGATCCTGATCCGCTTTTCGTTTGGTGTGAAACCGAACGATGAAGATGACCGGGAACATTAGAGAACAGCCAACGATAAATCCAATCAAGAACTCCATTTTTCATACTTAATGTTTAAAAAGTCCGGTAATTGTTTTGAGTCCGATGCATGCAAGGAATATCGCTCCAACACTTCCGGTTATCCATTTCCATTCTGCATTTTCAGGGAATGCAATCCATAGAAGGATGCAAATCACTATACCAGATCCAAAGACGTAAGACCATAATAATTGTGATGTTCTCTGGAAATCATCTAAATGTGGGACGTCGTCTCCGTTCGTAATTCCATGCCAAACCTTTGCCCTAAAAGTTGGGAATTTGAAAATAGCCTTGATGAATATCATCACTCCGTATATCTCCATAATGATGAAGATCGCCAGCAGAACAATGCAAACTGTTTTCAGGTCGACCGTTATCATACACTGAAATGTTTATTACACCGATCGTTGTCTACTTGGTACTTCGGATCAGTTGTGTTCTTGCTCGTCCAGCACGGACTTGCTTCAATCAATGGATAGTCGGCTATGTTCTCGATGATGAACTGATTGATCTTATCCCAATCCGCGTCATACCCGTATTCTCCATCCTTAAGACTGCACAAGAGATCCTTAACTTCTTCACGAGCAGCAGCTGTCTTCTGAACAACGCTGTCGTTAGAACTGTGAATGGTAATGCCTTCATCTGTTACGCTAATGCGGATGGAAGGGATTGTGAGGTACAACGCTTTCTTAGCAATATAGGGCTCAAGCAATGCGATCAGGGCTTCGTTCGCGCTGGAGAGTGTGCCGGCTTTAATCTCCGCGACGATGGCGGCGTACTGATCACTGCACATCATGCGCTTAATGTCATTCTTCTCGATTTCGAGAATGCGTTTCTTTAAACGAAGGAATACACGCCGGCTTTCATTGATATCAATGTGACGGCTGGCGATCTTCGTGGAATAGACGATCACGCCTTGTACAGAGGTATTCGCGTCTGCATCTTCAAACCATTCGGAATATTTCAATGCAGTTGCTTCTTCTTCCAGAAATTCCAGTAACGCATCCGCAAAGCGATCGCCTTGATTGATGTATTGCAGTTGAAGATCTCTGATCTTGTATCGTGCTGCCGGCCTGGAATTAACGGTGTATTGTTCCTGTACTCCTGATGACCCGAGACTAGCGCCCAGCTGGGGCAGCGCCAGGAACGAAGCATAGTAGGCCAGTGGCTTTTGAATATATGGCAGCAGCGTCCAGTTGTCAGGATCCATTGGAGTGGGTACGCCGGTTCCGTTGGCTCCATCATCGGTTGTATGATCGCGGTAATCAGCCAGGATGACGGTATAAAAGTCGCCCAGCAAATCTTTCATGAAAAGATCTTGCGCATCCTTGATGAAAGGTTCCATCAAGTCGAACGACATGTTAGCGTCGATGATAACGTACTTTCGGAACTCGTCTATGGTTTTGAAGAATGTCATGCTGGAGCTGTTGGTGATTCCTCGTTTTCTACTACCGTGCCGGTCTTCGATTTATCCGTGGTTTCCAAGTAGATATCACGGTATCCCATATGAATAGAAGGATCCCATCCGTTTATACGCTTCACGGTTTCCCAAACTTCAAGTGTGGTCTGGCGCGGAATAGTTGTTCGAAGCTGGACGTGTAGATTATACTTCTCCCTGGTGTCTGACCCTGAACCAACGTTCAGAGATTTGCTCATTCTCAGACCGGATAGACTTGGATCAACGGAGTGGGCAGTGCATATCGCAGCCGCAGAAGTATCGTAGGCATTAAGCCAGGATCCGTCTTTGATGTCGTTCTTCAGCTCGTTTATCTTCCATCCTGGAAGGGGCTGTCCGTTCTGATCAACTGCAAATTTTGTGTAGAAGATCTTCGATGCGTTCTCTTCTCCCGCAAGGCATTCGTCGATCTTACGCTTCAATTCTTCTTCGGCTTCCTTACGGGCTTTTAAACAGGCATCGATACTCGGATAGTTGTTCTCCGGGTATAGATCAATAAAGTACTTCTCTGGGATCTCAACATGGTACTTTATGTTGACTGAATTCTTGATGTTTGACAGTATCCAGGAAGGAATAGACTTTGCCACCTGTAGCCAACGGAAGTTCGATTGCCAATAGGCAGTGGGGTAGTAGTCACGATCAATGCTCACGAGCTGGTGCTTATGTACGGCGTTGACTTCTTTGAATGGATCCCGAATGTCAAACACCGGAAGCTCAGCGATATCAATGTTCTCCTGGGCGTTCGGCCAGTTACCGGAGAAGAAGTACTTCGGAATCTTTCCGGTTTTAGGATCTCGCTTTCCGGAACGGCCATCCTTTGTGCGAAGCCAGTTCACACGGACAATTTTATTGCGTGAAATGTTTGGCACATATTGAACATAAAAGAAATTCCACCATTCGAAATCTTGAATGATTGCCTGATAAAAGTTAACTAGGTCGTTGTTGTAGTAGAACGATCTGATTTCTTCGGGTAATTCGCTGACCTCGATCGGTGTGATCTTTTCAATACCATTGGGGAATTCCTTTTTGAAAAAGTAAATGCCTTTGCCAAAGTGCGCTTCGATTTTGAACTTCAGCGCGCCTGATGAAGTCTCCTGTGCTAAGTTTTCATCAATGATGGTTTGAGGATAATCGTTTTTCTTTCCCCAGATAGCCCATGGTTTGCCTGAAGCATTTTGTACATTGGTAACTGTATCCGGTTCAACGTCAGCTTTGGTGATTTGAAATACAGCGTTCCTTCCGAATGATACACCGGACTGGGTGTGAGCAGTCATTCTCTTCTGTTCTGTCGTTAGTTCAGTTGTCATCAGTGGTAAACTCTAAGCCATTCAGTTGATTGATGCTCTTTGAAACCGAAGATCATACAGACTTTCGGAGTGATTGGATGCTCAGCGGAACGCTCACGCAACATGATAATGCCGTTGCGCTTCAAATTGATTTCTGAACGGCCACGCACATCAACCCCGTGCTGTTTCAGCCTGGGTGATTTGATGTTTTTCCGGATTTCCTTTTCGTGGGTTATACCGTTGCGGTCGAT
>DATHIE010000348.1:0-13812 GCA_035316905.1 Chryseolinea sp.
GCGGCCTATCCCGATTTATCTGGATGGTTCAAGAGGACTTATCGATCCTAAGAAAGAACAGTATCGTTAATTGGAGACTTGTCCGAGTGGTTGAAGGAGCACGCCTGGAAAGTGTGTATACTGGAAACGGTATCGCGGGTTCGAATCCCGCCCTCTCCGCTAAATGGCTTTTCTAGCCTTTTTTAGCCATTTTATTACGACAAGTGTTACTACTCTTAGGCAATCCTGCTTCCGACCAGCACACAAGTCGACCCTGATTATCGCATGTATGATTAATAAAAAGATCGTACTTTTGGGCAACGTTAAATCATAGACATTTGTCGCTCGATTAGCCATTAACATAAACCGTATACCCAAAAAACTTTTTCTTCAGCGACGATTAATCCTCTCATTTTTCACTTGCTGAAAAGGATTCAAGTTTTTATCAATTCTTTAAAACTCAAACAAAAAAATGAAAGCGATTTCTAGGGTCTTATTGGCCGCCACATTGTGTGGGTTGTTCACTTCCTGCTCAGACGATTCAGAAAATGCGCCGGTTGCTCCGGCAGGCAACCTAATTGCGACGGTTGGTGGTATTGCGTGGGAGTCAGAAGCTATTGCTTCTGTTGAACACGATTTTGAGTGGGTTCATGTTGTGTCGCGAATAGACAACAAAGAAATTTGGGTGTTAGTTAACAAGGACGATACCGTCGGTACGTATGAGGTGACGGGTTATGGTGACCAAGTCGGTCCTTCACCGGACGCGATTGTCACTTATAACAATTCGTCGTCGGAGGGGTCATCGTCCACTTATTTTGACAAAGATGTCGTGGTTGGGTCGGTAACCATTACCGAAATAGACGAAGTAAATAAGACCGTTTCAGGAACTTTTTACTCGAACGTGAAGAGCAATACCACCGGAACTTTACTGGAAATTACCAGTGGTTCATTCACTAAAATTCCTATTGAAATGTAAAATCCCCGGAATACAACGGGGGCCATGAATACTATTATCAAATGGAGCAGCAATTCGTTGGAGTCACCTATATCAGCGACGGAACTTACAAGAAATCAGGAAACTTAACAGCTATTAACATCAATGCCATTAACACACAAATACATTACAATAACTCCGGAAGGCTACTTAGCACTTGCCCCAATGAACATTAATTGATTAAACAAAATATAAAATTTCCGATGAAAGCAAACTTAGTCTTAACTATATTCCTTGTTGCAACCGTGGTTTCTTGCAAAGAAATAGAGGGACCCGAAGGATTAAAAAGTCTTATTAATATTTCAGAAGAAGCGGCAGGTAGCAATTGCGCTGCAGGTGGACAAAGGCTTGAAGTGGGTATTGATAAAAACAGAGATAATGTCTTAGACACCAATGAAATTGAATCTGTAAAATATATTTGCAATGGCATAAATGGCTTGAGAAGCTTGGTTGATGTTGTAAATGAAGCTGCCGGACCAAACTGTATTAATGGCGGGGTTAAATTAATGTCTGGAGGCGATACCAATGGCAATGACCTCCTCGAAGCCCTGGAAATTACGTCGACACTATACATATGCAGTGTTAATATTGGCTCTGACGGCCATTCTACAGTTTTCAATGTAGATGGGGAAAGTCCTGGGGTAAATTGCTCTGCTGGAGGCTATAAGATCGAATCTGGTCTCGATATTAACGACAACCTCATTTTGGACAATTCTGAAGTTGGAACAACCCAGTATATCTGCCACGGAGGGCCATCCTTCGACAAGCAAACCAGGCTAGACTTTCTGTTTGGAAGTAGTGTCTTTAATTCGAGTAATAGTAACACTGGTACAGTTTTACCAGAACGGGTTCAAATACTGCGATTTAATAAAGGGTTTTATTCGGCAATAGACTCAGTCATTTTTGTGGCCAACATCTGGACTTCGGATGCAAATACAAATTGTCTTGTCGAATTGTATAATGTCACTGACAATATACCGATATCAGGATCTCTGTTGTCGACAAACTCAACAGTAGATTACTATGCAGAAAATCTTGGGGTATATGTCTTCTCTGATGATATTAAGAACGGCCTTCCGAATAAGGAGATAACGCTCGGATTGCGATTACGATCAGAGACTGAAGGAGTGACCGTAAGTATCCAAAGAGCTCACTTATTCATATATAAAAAATAGGCTATTGCACTCGTCTGGACCAATAGAGAAATATTTTCTAAAAAGCGTTTAGAAATGGACAAAACTTTTAATTTTGGGCGCTTTCAAGCTAAGTAAACTTTGAAAAAAAATTATTTGCGACTTTGCTAATGTTGCACAGACTGAAGACTAATGTTAAGTAATTAACTTAAGACTCGCCCCGATTAACTCGGGGCTTTTTTGTTTATGGATGGAATAAGTATCACCTCCCAATTGAATAATCCCAAGACAGTCCGTGCCTGGTACATGTACGATTGGGCTAATTCAGTTTACTCGCTGGTGATTTCATCAGCAGTTTTCCCGATTTACTACAAAGAAGTCACCACTGTGAATGGCAATGACCATGTGGGGTTTGCAGGAGTAACCATTCAAAATTCTGTTCTTTATTCCTACGCACTGTCGTTTTCCTTTTTGATTGTTGCACTAATGCTGCCGTTGCTATCAGGCGTGGCGGACTATACTGGAAAAAAGAAGGCATTCATGAAGTTCTTTGTGTGGTTGGGCAGTCTGTCATGTATAGGTCTTTATTTCTTCGACGGCGTTGCCTTATTGTGGTGGGGGATTCTTTGTTCAATTCTTGCAAGCATTGGCTATTCAGGCAGCCTTGTATTTTATGACGCATTCCTGCCTGAAATTGTAACTGAAGACCGGTACGACGTGACCAGTGCAAGAGGTTATTCTATGGGGTATTATGGAAGCGTCCTTCTTATGGTCGTAAGTCTTGTGTTGATCCTTAATGCACCCTCCTTCGGTTTCTCCGGAACAAACGCCGAAGCAAGTCTTGCAGCGACCCGATTTTCATTCTTGTTGGTAGGGGTGTGGTGGATCGGGTTTTCGATGATCCCGCTCAAAATCCTTCCAGAAAACGTCTATAATAAAAAACCGACTGGCAACGTATGGACTAACGGTTACATGGCGATCGTAAGAGTTTGGAAGAGCCTTAAGCAGCTTCCGGATCTCAGGCGTTACCTGGTAGCCTATTTCTTTTACAACTCCGGTGTCCAGACGGTCATGTATCTAGCGGCGCTTTTTGGTACCGACGTACTGCATTTAGCAAGCGATAAGCTGATCGGAACGATATTATTAATTCAGCTCGTCGCATCTGTCGGAGCATGGTTGTTTGTCAAGCTATCCTATTCAAGGGGTAATCGCTTCTCATTGATAGTAATGAACGTTATTTGGATTGCTGTTTGCATCGGGGCATATCTTACCACAAATGAATTTCAATTTTATGCATTGGCATTTGTCGTTGGTGTGATTATGGGAGGTATCCAATCTTTGTCAAGAGCCACTTACTCCAAACTTATTCCGGATGATACGGTCGATCATACGTCTTATTTTAGCTTTTACGATGTCACGTTTAATCTGTCGATCGTGATGGGAACATTCTCATTTGGTTTTGTCAATCACCTAACGGGAGACATGAGAAATAGCGCGATATTCCTTGGGATATACTTTGTTATCGGCGCGGTAACATTGCTCAGCGTGAAATCAAGCGACGTTACCATACCTGGAAAGACTGCCTGACCATTCATAGTTCATTATTTGTACGATGTATCTGGTATAGGGTATATGGTATAGGGTATATGGCCAACCGAAGATTGAGAAAGTAAGGAAAACAGTTTACGGTTGAGTACCTAGAATGCCAGCCGACGGGATACCTTGTGGGACAATCGTTAGCCATTGGGGAATCTAAAGATGGAAGCCTGGCTTGCAAAATATGAGTCGTCTAAGGATTTTATTACGCTGGACGCCTGGAAGAAAGCGAGGTCGGTCAGGATGTTTTTCTATTCTGAAATCATTTCAACATTACCTTCTGAAGAGAAATATAATTTGGGTGCTCAAATAAGAAGGGCGAGCGTAAGTGTAACCGCCAATATTTCGGAGGGCTATGGACGATTCCACTATCAAGAAGGCATACAGCACTATAGGATTGCGCGTGGATCGCTTTACGAACTGAAAGACCACTTGATCTCTTGCCTGGATTTACAATACATTGACGATTCGCTTTTTGACAAGGGTATCGATTTGATCGAGCGGGCGAAAGTGAAGCTAAACGGATTTATTAAGTTCATCGAAGCAAAACAAAAAAACGGAATGAATCGCACACACATATACCATATTTCCTTATACCTTATACCGCCCTTATACCCGTATTCTCCATTCTACTCAGTATCTCAGATGCTTCACTGTTATTCCATTGTTGATTAACTGCTTCAGCGAATCAATTCCGATCTTCAAATGCGTCTCCACAAATTGTTTTGTCACAGCCATGTCGCTGACCTCTGTTTTCACACCTTCAGGAACCATCGGCTGATCCGAGACAAGTAATAGTGCTCCAGTTGGGATCTTGTTCGCAAAGGCCGTGGAGAAGATAGTTGCTGTCTCCATATCTATGGCCATGGCACGAATCTTTCTTAAGTAGGCTTTAAAATCATCATCCCATTCCCAAACTCGTCTGTTAGTCGTGTAAACAGTGCCAGTCCAATAATCCTGACTGTTATCTCTGATAGTGGTCGAAATGGCTTTTTGAAGAGCGAACGACGGCAAAGCAGGTACCTCGGGGGGGAAGTAGTCGTTTGATGTTCCTTCGCCTCGTATGGCTGCAATCGGCAATATAAGGTCGCCTATGTCATTCTTTTTCAAGCCACCACACTTACCCAGGAACACCGCAGCCTTGGGTTTGATGGCGCTAAGGCAATCCATGACCGTTGCCGCATTGGGGCTCCCCATTCCGAAGTTTATGATGGTGATTCCTTCCGCTGTCGCACTGCGCATGGCCCGGTCAAGGCCATGAACCGGTACTTCGTGCCATTTTGCGAAGAGGTTGACGTAATTATCAAAGTTGGTGAGGAGGATATAGTCACCGAATTGGTCGAGTGGCTTTCCTGTGTATCGCGGAAGCCAGTTTTCGGCAATGTCTTGCTTCGTCTTCATACTCTAAAGTAATAGATAATGTTGAATTCGTAAGGGTTTGTTCAGTGTGAAAGCGCTGATGTGGGGATGAACTAAAAGTAGTTTATTTGTAAAATGATCAAACTCAATCTTCCTGCGTTCGACTGCGTTGTAAAAAAAGAGGAAGGGAAATTTTTTATTCAGGATATCATCCGTAAAAAATATCTTGTCCTTACACCTGAAGAATGGGTTCGCCAACACTTTGTCAACTATCTCATTACTGAATTGAAGTATCCAAAGACATTGATAAAGATCGAGGGAGGTTTGACTTTTAATAAGCTATCTAAGCGCTCTGATATTGTTGTATTTAATCGCAATGGTGAGCCATGGATGATTGTGGAATGCAAATCTCCGAGTCAGAAAATAAATCAGAGCACCTTGCGTCAGGCATCTGTTTATAACCATACGTTGAAAGGCAAATACCTCACGGTTACTAATGGCATCGTGCACATATGTTGCGAGGTGAATTGGACTGAAAGCAAAACCGCCGTACTTCGCGCTCTGCCATCTTTTGAATGACCTGGAATCAGAGTTCGGCCCGATGTTATTGATTAGAGGTATTTCTTAACATCAGTATAGGGCAATGCGAAAGCATCGGCTACTGCCTTATACACCACCTCACCGTGAATAACATTTAGGCCGTTGCGTAGTTCCATGCTCTCCTGGCATGCCTTCTTCCAGCCTTGATTTGCTAACCGGATAGCGTAAGGCAGTGTTGCATTGGTCAATGCAAGAGTCGAAGTATATGGAACTGCACCAGGCATGTTAGCGACACAGTAGTGCACCACATCGTCTATTATGTATGTAGGATCTTCGTGAGTTGTAGGGCGACAGGTCTCGATACAACCCCCCTGATCAACTGCCACATCTACAAGCACAGTTCCTGGCCGCATGGTTTTGAGCATATCACGCGTAATGAGCTTTGGAGCTTTTGCTCCAGGTACCAAAACTCCACCAATGATCAAATCGCATTCTGGTATCAATTCGCGGATAGTGTACTCATTAGATACAACTGTGTGAACGTTCTTTGGCATCACGTCATCAAGATACCGCAGTCGATTAATGTTGAGGTCCATAATCGTCACATCGGCACCCATACCCGCAGCGATCTTGGCAGCATTTGTTCCAACTACACCACCGCCAAGGATTAAAACTTTCGCTGGCTTAACCCCAGGAACACCTCCAAGCAGAATCCCGCGGCCCTTCAATGGTTTCTCCAGATATTTTGCACCTTCTTGAATCGCCATACGGCCCGCTACTTCCGACATCGGAATAAGCAAAGGCAGGCTACCATCAATTCGTTCAACAGTTTCATATGCGAGACAAACTGCACCACTATTAATCATGGCTTTCGCTAACGGTTCGTAAGATGCGAAATGGAAATATGTAAAAACAAGTTGATCCTTTTTGATGAGTTTATATTCGGCGTCAACGGGTTCTTTAACCTTCATGATCATTTCTGCCAAGCCAAATATCTCAGCTGCATCGGCGACCATTTTTGCGCCGGCTTTGGTGTATTCGTCGTCACTAAAACCACTTCCGACGCCGGCAGTTTTCTGAACGTAAACTGAGTGGCCGCGCTTGACAAGCTCTTGTGTGCCAGCTGGTGTTAAAGCAACGCGATTTTCATTATTTTTAATTTCCTTGGGTACGCCTATGATCATGGTACAAACGATTTAGCGGCGCAAATATAGCCAACAAGGCCCTGAAAGTAGGAGTGACCCATTGATTTTTTAAAAGCCTCCAAAAACCATGAATAGAAACAGTCAGTATGCTTTTTACGGGTCGTTGATGATGGGAATGGAAAACCACATTCCCTACGAAAAGCACTTGAAATTCCTGGGCAAGGTGCACCTGACCGGCTTCAAAATGTTTTCACTAAGACAGTACCCATATGTCGTCAGAAGTAATGATTCAAATCATCGGATCGTCGCGGAGCTTTATAAGGTTAGCGACCGAAAAACAGAACAATCTATACATCAAATGGAACTGGAGGAAGGTTATATTTTTTCGGAGGTCGATGTAGCAGACGATAAATTTGGCATCTATATTTTTGACACTCATTTGGTCGATAGTGCGGAGATAATTGATGGCGACTGGCGTTCCTACAGAAAGCCGTAGCGTGTTTGAAAGTCAACAACGTTTTGTCTATTTTTGAACCTAACCTGTTCATCTTTAAAACCCTTCAACCTTGAGCGCAGTTAAAGAAGCAAAAGTAAAATTCGCACAGGCAAAGGTTAAAGAAATTCTTGCCGACTATCGACTTGCCGTGGAGAGTCGTGAAGCGAGCCTTATCGGTAGAAAGGAAGTGTTCATGGGAAAAGCTAAGTTCGGCATATTTGGCGATGGTAAAGAGATCGCGCAAATAGCTATGGCTAAAGTTTTTCGCAAGGGAGATTTTCGGGCGGGATATTATCGCGATCAAACGTTCATGTTTGCAATCGGTGAGTTAACAGTGCAGCAGTACTTCGCGCAACTGTATGCTCATACGAGTGTTGACGCAGACCCCGCATCAGCAGGTAGGTTAATGAACGGCCACTATGCAACTCGCTTCCTGGATGAGCATGGTAAGTTAAAAGCGCTTACCGAGTTGAGGAACAGCAGTGCTGACATTTCTCCGACAGCTGGCCAAATGCCTCGCTTGCTTGGATTAGCTTATGCATCCAAACTTTTTAGACACAATGCTCAGTTGAAAGAGTTCACCGATCTTTCCAATAATGGAAATGAGATAGCTTTTGGAACGATTGGAAACGCTTCAACTTCAGAAGGAATGTTTCTTGAAGCTATTAACGCGGCTGGTGTGTTGCAGGTACCTATGCTGACTTCAATCTGGGATGATGATTACGGAATTTCCGTGCCTCAGGAATATCATACAACAAAGGGTAGCATATCAAAAGCACTTGCAGGCTTGCAGCGCACGGAAACTGAAAAAGGATTTGAGATTATTACTGTTAAAGGATGGGATTATCCCGGACTATTAGAGGCGTATCAAAACGCTGAGAAGATCTGCAGGGAAGAACATGTTCCAGTATTGTTTCATGTTCAGGAGATGACACAACCTCAGGGCCACTCGACATCTGGTTCGCACGAACGTTATAAATCTAAAGAACGTCTCGCATGGGAAGTAGAATTCGACTGCATTAAGAAGATGAGAGAATGGATCATTAATGAAGTCCTGATCCTTCCTGAGGAAGTTGATGCAATTGAACGGGAGGCCAAGATTTCGGCCAAGCAGGCGAAAGAGCGGGCATGGAAAGCTTTTATGGATGACGTCCGTAAGGATCAGACCATCGTTTCGAGGATAATCGAGAAAGCTATCCGACAAAGCCAGAGAGGCAACGACTTTATTCCGATTCGCGAGGATCTTATTAAAGCTATCAACCCTACGCGTTTGGAAACAATGCGTGCTGCAAAGAAGGCCATAAGGCTTCTCGTTGACGAAGATATTGAAGCAAGAACAGAGTTGGTTCGTTGGATAAAGGATGCAGAAGTAGATAATATCGATCGTTACAGCTCGCACATGGTAAGCGTTTCAGATGAATCTGCTTTAAATGTGAAGGGCGTTGAAGCTGTATACAACGAGTCATCGTCATTAGTTGACGGAAGGGAAATATTGCAAGCTTGTTTTGACGCAGCATTAAGTAGGGATCCCCGTGTGCTAGCATTTGGAGAGGACGTTGGAAAAATCGGCGACGTAAATCAAGGTTTCGCTGGGCTCCAGGCAAAGCACGGAGAATTGCGTGTAACAGATACGGGCATTCGCGAGTGTACAATTGTAGGGCAGGGGATAGGTGCTGCGCTTCGCGGGTTAAAGCCGATCGCTGAAATTCAATACCTGGATTATTTTATCTATGCACTGGCGACGTTGTCTGATGATCTTGCCTGCCTCTATTACCGGACTAAAGGGGGGCAGAAAGCGCCTTTGATTATCAGGACTCGTGGTCATCGCCTTGAAGGTGTATGGCATGCTGGTTCACAAATTGGTATGTTGCTACATTCCCTTCGCGGAATTTATATCATATCACCGCGCAACATGACTCAGGCTGCCGGGTTTTATAACACGATGCTTAAGTCAGATGATCCCGCTGTAATTATTGAATGCCTGAATGGTTATCGCTTGAAAGAAAGACTTCCGGACAATATTGCAGAGTTCACCGTACCCGTTGGGGTACCCGAGATCCTCAAAACGGGCAGTGATGTAACCGTCGTGACTTATGGTTCAATGTGCCGGGTGGTAATGGAAGCTGCGGAAGCACTGGAGGCATCGGGAGTATCCTGCGAGGTGATCGATGTACAAACGTTACTACCATTTGATATTCACCACTCGATCCTTGAATCGATAAAAAAGACAAACAGAGTTGTATTTGCTGATGAAGATGTACCTGGCGGAGCGACGTCATTTATGATGCAGCAGGTCCTTGAAGTGCAAAACGCTTATCAATATCTGGACAGCAAACCGTTGACAATTACAGCTAAGGAACATCGTCCGGCTTATGCGTCAGACGGCGACTATTTTTCAAAACCCAATCCCGAGGACGTTTTCGAGAAAGTGTATAACCTCATGGTTGAAGTTAACCCTTCAAAGTTCTCTCCGATCTATTAAAAAAATCGGACACTAGAATTATTGGGGAAGTATTCTAACGTTTGATTTTATCGAGCGTGAACTCCGGCGTTTCAATCCAATCGCTGTCATTTAGCTCTCGATCGCGGATCCTTACCCTAAGCTTAAGGGTCTTTATGCTAAAAATACTTTTCATCCCGCTGGTGACCATCGCATACTGAAGGCTTCCTTCAAGCGGACCGTCCTCTTCACTCAACACAGGAAACCGTTGGTTGAATGAAATTGTGCAAAACTCCTCTTCCCAGTCGAATAACTTGTAGTTGCTACCTTCTTTTACCCAAAACTCAACTTCGATATTGGCGTAGCTCGGATTCCTCTTGAAGTAGAATGTGTCCAATAGAACGTAAATTTTATCAATGCCAGGATAGGCTAAGACCGTGTCAAGATTGTAGGTCTCATCGAAAATCTCCTTGTCATCCTCATCGACAAGAACATAGGTATAAGTATAATACGTGCATGAGGTCTGATCGTCAACGTATGGAGGAATGTTCAAAGAGGCATAAGCGGGATCACGTGCTGTCCGAACAGTCACGAGCTTTCCAGGCGCATTCGAAGGGACATCAACGAATTGTGGAAGTTCAAGGTACATGGTCTGTTTTTCTACCTTGACAGTATCGCTTTCCGTGGCCAGGTAATAATTCACATCATGATAAGGAGGATCAATATCGGTTGAAGACAATCCCAGATCTCCATTGCCGTCGCGGAAGGAGATGGTCAATACCAGTGAATCTCGTTCTCCGACAGCCTTGGCTTCACGGAAATAAATGCCCTCAAAATCAATTTCTGGAGTGATTGGGAATTCTGGTGGATCAAAGCAGGCTGTTACCCCCATCGATATTCCAAATAACAATACGCCTTTTAACGCTTTCATCCCGTACAATTTCAACTGGTTAAGTTAAGTAACACCTGGATACTTTTAAAAGTTTTGAATCAAAATTAAATGCCCCGCCAAGCGCGCTTTCACTCACTCGCTTCAGGGTTATGGTCGATTCGGCTGTAAAACCGAACCTTCGCTCGAGACAACGGGTATTAATGATGTTTAGAGGAAAATCAGAGCATATCATCAATCCGATTGGGGACTCGATGATAAGCCTTTATTGACTACTTGTTCGGGACTTATCCGCCCTTCGTGATCTTATCCAGAGTAAACTCAGGAGTTTCGATGGCGTTACTGTCGTTGAGATCTCGGTCGCGGATCCGTACTTTAAGTTTAAGGATCTTGTTGCCAAAAACAGTTTTCATCCCACTGGTTGCCATGGCATATTCCAGACTGCCTTCCAGAGGGCCTTGCTTGTCACTCAGAACTGGAAATCGCTGGCTAAATGAAATCGTACAAAACTCTTTTTCCCAATCGAATAACCTGAAGCCGCTACCATCATTTACCCAAAACTCAACATCAATATTCGTGTAAGTGGGATTTCTTTTGTAATAAAAAGTATCCGTTAGCATGTAGACGTTGGCGCGGTTCGGATAAGACAAAACTTTATAGTTATATGTGTTATCGAAAATGTGGCTGTCTGTTTCCTCTACATAAACATCTGTATAAGTGTAGTATGTGCAAGAAGTATGTGGATCAACATACGACGGGACCACGTCTTTGTACAATGGCTCCTCCGGGGTACGAACAGTTACAAGCTTACCCCTGGCGTTAGGTGGAACCTCGACGAATTGAGGAAGGTCATTGCGGACTGTTCTTTTTTTCAAAGGAGTGATATCCCCTCCATCCGCGAGGTAGTAATTCAAATCATGATAAGGAGGTTCAATGTCTGAGGGGGAGAGACCAAGGTCACCATTGCCATCGCTGAAGGATAGTGTCAGGACAAGTGCGTCCCTTTCTCCGACGGCCTTTGCTTCTGTGAAATATATGTCCTCGAAATCAATCTCAGGTTTGGCCGGTAATTCTGGCTGATCATAGCAAGCGGTTACTCCTATCGAAATTCCAAATAATAATAGGCCTTTTAATGCTTTCATCCTGTACATTTGACACGGTTAAGGTCAGTAACGTTGGATACCCTTAAGAACTTTGAAACAAAATTATATAGCGTAAACGAAAGTTCATTTGAGGATATTGCGCTCGAATTATTTCATTTTCAGGCTGTTCACAATCCTGTCTATCGCGATTTCCTGGGAAATTTATCTGTTGACATCAAGTCCATTAAACAACTAAATCGGATACCTTTACTACCCATTCGATTCTTCAAAACCCACGATATTAAAACGGGCGGATGGATACCGGAAGTAACGTTCACAAGTAGTGGTACCACTTCCTCAACGATCAGTAGACACCCAGTCCGGCATCTGTCATTCTACCTTAGCCATTCTCAACGAACCTTCGAATACTTCTTCGGACCGCTTGGTGATTATCACCTCCTCGCGTTGCTTCCTTCATACCTCGAAAGGCAAGGCTCTTCCCTTATTGCCATGATCGATCATTTTATTAAAGAGAGCGAGTCTGTGTATTCCGCATTTTATCTGCACGATGTAGATCAGCTAGTTGAGCGGCTCGATAGCCTGAGGCGAGACGATAAGAGGACACTATTGTGGGGAGTTTCTTTCGCGTTATTGGATCTTGCGGAAAATCACAGAATGGACCTCAGCCACTGTTTTGTGTTCGAAACGGGAGGGATGAAGGGAAAGCGCAAAGAAATTATTCGCCATGAACTTCATAAAGTGCTTAGTGAATCGTTTCATTTAAAGAATGTGTTTTCTGAATACGGTATGACAGAATTGCTGTCTCAAGCGTATACAAAAGGGGGTACACGGTTTTTCTGCCCGCCGTGGATGCGGGTCCTGGCGCGAGATCTGACTGACCCCTTGGAACGGGGGTTACTAAATGAGACGGGAGGGATTAATGTCATCGATCTGGCCAATTGTCATTCCGTCGCTTTTATTGAAACGGAAGATCTTGGGCGCGTATTTGACGATGGCTCTTTTGAAGTGTTGGGACGAGCAGATAACAGCGATGTGCGAGGCTGTAGTCTTTTGGTGGAGTGACCTGGTCGTTTGGCACTGTGTTTGTTTTATTGTAAAAGAATGATATTTTTGCTATAACCAAAGTCAGTAAAAAATGAAAAAGCTTGTTGTATTCGTTGTATTAGCGGCCTTTATTTCTGCATGTAGTCAGTATACCTGCCCGACCTATACAAAGAAAGAAGCGCCGAAAAAGAACTCAGCGCAGCGTATTTAGTACTTTTTGCGCGCCGCTCTATTTCAGTCGTCAGTCCCACGACTTAAGTAGTTTTTAGAAGCTGGACAGGGACACGCCTATTGTCCATGTATTGAAGTCGTTGAACGTGTCATCCGTTTTCAATCCTTTACCTTTCTCAAATAACGGGCTCAGGTTGTAGTATGTGAAAACGCCGAAAGGGCCGAAGCCAATACGTCCCATCAAACCGTAACGGAATTTGTTCAGGTTAAAATCCTGTTTGTCTTTGTACTTCTTAACTTCATCATTTTCCCTGTATTTCACTTTATTAAAGGAGTCGTATAGGAAGCCGACCCGGCCACCCACAGACACCTTAAAGCTCCGCGCCGGATCTTCTGGATTCACAGTGTATCTGATTTCAACGGGTACCTCTACATAATTGGTGATTAGCATCGATTTCGTGATACCTTCTACCGGTGCATCCTTCTCCGGAATCATGATCAACTCGCTATCTGCATCGTAACCAAGCATGTAGTTGTTTTTGAATTTATAACGTTCAAGGCTGAGGCCTATTCCTGGAACAACGCTGAAGCTAGAGTTTAGAATTCGTATGTCGTATTGATAATAGATATTGGCGGTTCGGGAGCCCCAGAAGTATAGACTAAAATCGGGAGGACCACTAACGTCACGATTGAAGCCAAATTCCACGTTAAACGTTCCAGGGATGTCAGGACGGGGTGTTTTTTTTGTCGTCGTTGTTGTGGCAACCTGCGCCAGGGTTGTGAAAGCGACACCGGACAGAAGTACTAAACCAGCTAATTTCTTTATCATGCGGTCAATTATATTCGTTTTGAGAGCCCAAAAATAGCCTTTTTGAAGTCAGGGCAAAACCTATTTGTTTTTGTTGAGTGAAATTATTCTTTAC
>DATHIE010000349.1:0-5245 GCA_035316905.1 Chryseolinea sp.
TTATGATAAAAAAGGGAACTGCGTGAACCCCTAATTTGACAAACTCTTTTTCCGATCTTACAATACCATCCATCCGTGACTCATCTGTAAGCCATCCTTCAATAAGGTTTCGTTCCAATCCGGCACTCATACCCACCGTTATGAGATTTTCATCCTTCGAAAGATCCACCCCAAGGCTAAAGTATGAATTAAACAATGCTTCCGTGACTGGCGCCCGCCTGTCAACTTCTTTTGCACCCGCTATGATAACATGGGCCTTTCTGGTATTTGGCATTACGTTCTGCTTCTCAAAATCAAATTGCAAACCGTCACCTTGAGCTATTCGTGCTACGTTGTTGGTCAGCTGGTGATATCTGCTTTCGCCGCCAACTTTTTCACCAAATATTCTTTTTGGTTTTGGCCTTCTGCCGATAGTTCCGGATGTAATTCAAACGGATGGTAATTGATACTGAAATCATACTGATCGCTAAGCGCTTCTATGGCTTTTTCGAGCCTTCGTTTCCCGATGTAGCACCAGGGGCAAACTACATCTGACACGATATCTATTTTTATTGACTGTTTCATAAGTGTCGGCTTGACCGCTCGAAATCGTTTTAAATCGGAATTTTTTTCCTCGCTGCCTTTTGAATTCTTTTGAATTCTTTGCCTAACATCTGAATTTTTTAGATAGTTCAGGTTCTTTTTGGGGATACCATTTCAGTAGCCGTATGAACAATAGCTATTTAAAAAGCTTTATCTTACTTTTGCCTTCCAGTTAAAGAAAAAAACTAAAAAAATGACTGTTGACGAGAAAAAACTAACATTCAAGGTTAAAGACCTGTCACTGGCTGCTTGGGGCCGCAAAGAAGTTAAATTGGCCGAAGCCGAAATGCCTGGGTTAATGGCTATCAGAGAGGAATTTGGCAAAAAGAAGCCTTTGAAAGGCGCTCGCATTGCCGGTTGCCTTCACATGACCATTCAAACTGCCGTTTTGATTGAAACGCTTGTTGAATTGGGTGCCGAAGTAAGCTGGTCATCCTGCAATATCTTCTCTACACAAGATCATGCCGCGGCTGCTATAGCTGCTGCCGGAATTCCCGTTTACGCCTGGAAAGGAATGAATGAGAAGGAATTTGATTGGTGTATCGAGCAGACTCTTTATGCATTTAAGGACGGCAAGCCATTGAACATGATCCTTGACGATGGTGGTGACCTTACAAACATGGTGCTGGATCGTTATCCGGAACTCGTCGCAGGTATAAAAGGTATCTCTGAAGAAACGACTACCGGAGTTCACAGACTCGTTGAAAGAATGAGCAACGGGAAACTTCCGTTGCCAGCCATAAACGTGAACGACTCAGTAACAAAGTCGAAGTTTGATAACAAGTATGGTTGCAAAGAATCATTGGTTGACGCTATTCGCAGAGCGACCGATGTTATGATGGCCGGCAAAGTTGCCGTTGTAGCTGGGTATGGAGATGTTGGCAAAGGGTCAGCTGCTTCACTGAGAGGAGCTGGAGCCAGAGTGATCGTTACGGAAATCGATCCTATCTGCGCATTGCAGGCAGCGATGGATGGATTTGCAGTTAAGAAAATGGACGACGCTGTTAAAGAAGCTGATATCATAGTTACCGCTACCGGAAACTTTGGAATAGTATTAGGACGCCATTTCGAATCAATGAAAGACAAGGCGATCGTTTGTAACATCGGTCACTTTGATAATGAAATTGACGTAGCATGGCTCAACAAGAATGGTTCTAAGGATGAAGTAAAACCTCAGGTCGACCTTTATACACTTAAGAATGGCCGCCAGGTAATCTTGCTTGCCGAAGGTCGTCTTGTTAACCTTGGATGTGCAACGGGACATCCTTCGTTCGTAATGTCTAACTCTTTTTCAAACCAGACACTTGCGCAATTGGAGCTGTGGACCAACACATCCAGTTATGAAAATAAGGTTTATACACTGCCTAAACATCTCGATGAGAAAGTGGCAAATCTGCACCTCAAGAAGATCGGGGTAGAGCTGGATGTACTTTCTGATGCACAGGCAAAATATATTGGCGTTGAGGTTACAGGACCATTTAAACCTGACTACTACCGGTACTGAGCGGTGGATCGATCCAACAAAAAAAAACCCGGTGCAAGCCGGGTTTTTTTACTTTGTGGCACTTAGCTTGTATTAACTGCATTCATTAATCAATTACTCATGAAGCACCTTTACAAATTTGCGTTCATCGGACTGATTTTTTTAATGTCCTTTTCACCTAATCAGAGTTCTAATATCGAATTCAGTTGTTTTAAAATGCACAAGGCGACCAACACCTGCCACTTTAACTTTACAGTGGATGGCGCCAAGTTTCGCTATGTGGACATGGGCTGTAAGTACAGCAAGAAGGTCGATGAGGTTGTAAAAAAGGTCAAGGATGGATCTCTGGCGCTCGCAAGAGATTGGAAAATAGAATGCCCTGAAAAACCTAAGTAGCTTCTGCTGAAAAGTATCTCCCACAAATCATCGCTGACATAAAATACCGCGGAAAAATCGCATAAGAAGTTTCAGTGCAAATCTGCGCCTGCCCCGAGCTTACTCGGTGGTGCTTTCGATCAATGAATTCTGCGGGAAAAAGATGATATAACTTTTTCAGCAAACTCTAAGGAAGATTCTAGCGACCAGGTTGAATTCTCTTCTGGAAGAGGGGTTTTAGAATCGCCCGATCCAGCACTAGCCAGCCAAGTACAAGGTTAACCAGGATTATCACGTTGACCATTAGTTTCCCGTCGATTGATATGGAGGGAAGGCTCTTCTCAATGTATTTCTTAGGAAGGTTTACCTGATTGAGATCGATCGTAGTTGAAATGTTGTCAAATACGCCTGCTGGAACTAATACGGCAGCGATTATTGCAACCAGTAAAACCCCGGCAAGAAGTAAAATACTGTTACGTATGGGAAAACTCGTGCTCCTAACGAGGTCGTGATTTAGCCTGCCCATCACGAGCTGAGTGAAATTCTTCGAGGGATGATCCAGTCGGTTTGCGCGCAAGAGCGTGTGTGTTGACCGCAACTGATCAAGACGTTTCCTTAGGATCCCATTTTGTTCGAGATCTTTTTCAAGGGTGCGTTTTTCAGATAGTCCGAGCGTTCCGTCTATATAACGGAGCAACAAGTCGTCTGATTCGGGATTCACTTTATCCATACGATCATAAAGTTAATGCTTCCTGTTTAAGAATGTTAGTTAATTCGTCAGCTAGGCGTTGCCTTGCTCGGTGTATACGAACTTTGGCGGTATTGGCCTGCATTCCTGTAATGGCTGCTATCTCTTCCAACGAAAATTCCTCAAGATAGAATAAGGTCAATGCTGTTCGGTCTGCTTCATTAAGTCGTGCCATAGCCGCGTTCAAAAATTTTCGTTTGTCAGTCTTCTCCAACAAACCTTCTCCTTCCTGTTGGTACTCCACTACTGTACTTTCAAGACTTTGAAATTGATATCTGCTCTTCCTCTTATAACTAATGGCGGTGTTAAATACGATCCGGTATAGCCAGGTCGAAAATTTAGATTCGCGATTAAATCCTGCCAGATGTTGGTAAGCTTTGATGAATGCGTCTTGAGCAGCTTCTTCCGCGTCGGGTCTGTTTTGAAGGATTTTGAGCGCAATCGTATAAGCATAACTCTTATATTTATTCACCAAATCAGCATACGCCGACTGTTCGCCGGCAAGGATCTTGTCGAGAATAAGGTGATCCGGATCGTTGATCATTATAGGTCTTTGACGCCTTGCTGATGAATCAAGTTACAGGTTTTGTGTCTGAAAAGGTAAAATGTCCCCCCTTTGGAAACCACTATAGTTAACGCTGAAGTAAACTTTTGAAATTTAGCTGTAACCCGGCCCAAAATCACGCGTCATAGAGCCAAAATCAATAAAACTTAAAAAATATGGATGTAGCAGCTTTAGGGGTTATGGTCCCCATGGTTTTGTTTATCTGCGCGGCAGTCGTCTGGATATACCTAAGGAAGTTTGAAAACATGGAACGAATGTCGATGATCGAAAAAGGAATGGATCCTAAGTCATTTCGCCTAAACCGCATCCACGATACGTCCATAGCACTTCGCGCTTCTCTTTTGCTTATTGGTGCAGGTGTCGGCCTGTTAATGGGTTATTTCCTAGACAGTACATTCTACATGGAGGAGGTAGCCTACTTTTCGATGTTGTTTATTTTCGGAGGACTGGGGTTAGGTGCATCGTATCTCATCGAGGAGAAAAAAATTAAAGAAGAAAACAGAATTAGATAGTAATATTTCTGAGCACTAATCGTTGATTTAAATTTTTTGTGGCATTCTATCATCAACTCTAAAGCTCTTTGTGTAGAATATTTGTCTCACCTTGTAGAATGACTCTACGAGTACTGTTGCAACGCTACGGCTACTTGTAATTTCTTATCGATTGACAGACAGTAAGTTATTAATAGTCCTCCTGCTGGCATACAATTCGTGTGCTGGGACAGGAAACTATGTAAAACTTAAATCACAAAAATTATGAAAAAGTTAATGTTTGCCTTTGTCGCTCTGTTGGGAAGTGTTGCATTTGTAAGTGCTGACGCAATTAGCTCTAGCATAAATCAGACTCCCTCAGCTCAACAGGATGAAAAAGTGAAAATTAAGCCTGAAGAACTTCCTGAAGCCGTTAAAAAGGCCCTTGAGATGCAGGATTACAGAGGTTGGTTAGTTGATGCAGCATACAAGGACACAGCAAAGGAAACTTACGAAGTTCACCTGAAGAACGGCGCTGAAACTAAGATCGTGAAGTTTAACAAAGACGGTAAGAAAGTTGAATAATCAGTTTAACTGATTTCGAATCGTCACAAAAAAGAAAGCTGGAATATGTTCCAGCTTTCTTTTATTTTGAGCCACTTATGGCCACTATCTTAGTAATTGAAGATGATTTGACGTTTTCTAGAATTCTGGAGGGTTTTCTCAGCAAACAAGGTTTTAAAGTCAGGGTCGCTCACAGAGGAGCAGAAGGCCTGCAGTTGTTTCAATCCAAAGCATTCGACCTCGTGTTACTGGACTACCGATTGCCCGATGTGACGGGAATGGACGTCCTTGTCGACATAAAAAAAACATCGCCCGCTACACCGGTTATTATCATGACCAGCTTTTCCGACATCCGTACGGCGGTGAAGGCCATGCAAGTGGGAGCGTCTGAATACATCACAAAACCTGTGAATCCTGACGAACTGCTGATGATCGTCCAGCAGGCTCTGAAAAAGGGC
>DATHIE010000350.1:0-19314 GCA_035316905.1 Chryseolinea sp.
AATAAAAGCAAGCTCGTAATTCATACTCCAGGCCAGACCATCTGACCTGTAAATTTTAGCAAGCGTTGCTGAATACTTGTTCTCGTTGCCTCTGTCAGAATAGACAAGTACAAAATAGATCTGACCCGCAGCGTCCGAAAAAGTTAAAGCCTTGGACGAAACTAATCTTGCTTCTTTGAAAATTGGTTTCTCGACCGGAAACAAAACCTTTACATCTGGAACTCTGGCAGGGTTAATTGTATAAAAATATCCAGTCGGACTTAGTGAATCGGCATACTGAAGTCCAGCCGTATATTTTTCATCAATGACAGCGAGAGGCTTGAACTTGGATCGCGAATGCGCAGTGAACAGTGGTATTGAATCGGCACCGTTGCGGAGCCATCGTAAAGTTTCGGTCCGCTTCGCAAGCTCGGCGTCTTTCGTTTTCTTCTCGCGTTCTGCATAGTCCTTCAACCCTTTTATATAACTCTTCAAAACTGCAGTGCTGCTGTAAGTATTTTTCACAAAGTAATCATAGTCCAGCGCCCTGGTGTCAAGATCATCGGCCAATAACTTTGTTGCACTGCTGTCCAGCTTGTTAAGGTGAGTTAGTTCGCGTGTAAGCATTTTTAAACTGGCGTGCACATTTGTTGAATCGTGTTTTCCTTTATTCTCAAGAAGTGTAGAACGATATTCGAGATCTGCGATCTTCAAGGTAAACACCTCCATTGGCAGTGGCTCTTTGTCGTACCTCTTCAACTGGTCCATTAAGAGTTTATCTATAAGAGAATGCAGATCGCTCTTAACCGAAATCGAATCATTGGTAAGTTTTTCGCGCAGTTTGTTGATCTCAATGTCGTAAGTTACCAGATGCTCACGCATAGGAATGATCTCCTTTTCAATTGCCTGCCTCGATTTGTCGGAAAACTTTTTGTAATCCCAAATCTTGAGATCATCCTGGTAGAAATCAGCGAGTGACACTCCGTCGTTTTTGAAGTCAACGATGTCGGTAAGCGCCAGTGTCTGATTATAGCCCGTCTTTCCAATCGCTGAAGAGCTTGATTTGTAGTGGTCGAACGCCTTTAAACATGAATCAAAACGTGCAGATAACACGGTAAGGCTTTTTACCAGGTTCGAGTCTGCCCTAAGGTAGAATTCACGCTCACCGGGATACTTCGCGTGGATTGACTTATACAACGCGTTGGACTTTTTGTACATGCTATCTGCAAGAACAAAATAGAACTTTACCATTTTAATGCGGTCAATTCTTTCCCGAAGGCCCTCCATCCTTTTTTCTAGGTCGAATTGAATATCAGTAAGTCTGACACCAAACTCACCCGTTCTTAAATCACGTCGGTTATACGCCTGATAATAGTCGCTGTTTCGTTTGATCTCCTTTTCAGTAATCGATTTGTAGGCCTTGTCATAAAACAGGATCGCGGAATCTATTTCACTTACAGTTCGCTTTGTGTGTTTGAGCACGTCATCCTTTGCTGATTTTTCCTGATAGATCATTCCCATGTAAAGGAATGCATTGGGATTATCCGTTGTTTCCTTCAGATAGCTCTTCAGGAACGGTTCGGCTGATTCGAATTGCTTGGTACTGAGAAGGCCAAAGATATCTTTGTACTTGACCTTTTGTCCATGGGCTGCGGGGAAAATAAATAGAAGAAGAATTAACTTGATAAAGGCAAGTTTGCTCATGTTAAAGCCAATTAACTTTCGAAATTAATTAAAATAGCGACATTTGGGTAACCGCTTTATTTCTGACCATGGCAAAAATTGATAACTTATTTGGTGCTGAGAGCCTCCGTAAGGCCTGGATTCACATAAAACCGTGGTTTGTTTTTATTCTTGTAATGCTGGTTTTGAGGTATACGGGAGCATTGTCCGGAATTTCAATTGTTACCGGACGCGCGTTGATGGAAACTGGTATTATGGATGCCGCTGTTGAAGAACCTGCAGTGGCAAAAAAATTCAATTACAATTTCACCATCAAGGACATGAGCGGCAACGTAACGGATGTTCAGGAATTCAAGGGCAAGACAATCTTCCTTAATCTCTGGGCAACGTGGTGTGGACCTTGCCGGATGGAAATGCCTTCTATTCAAAGTCTTTATAACCAGGTGGATAAAGAGAAAATCGTATTCATTATGCTTTCCATTGACCGTCAGGGAGATGCTGACAAAGTACAGGGTTACATAAAAGATAAAGAGTTCACCTTTCCCGTCTACATGCCGGCCAGCATTTTGCCTAATCAGCTTCAGGTAGGTATGATCCCATCCACGTTTGTCATCGACCCCGAAGGCCGGATTGTTGCGAGCGAACGGGGCGCAGCCAATTACGATACCCCTGAATTCAAGGAATTATTGGAAAAACTGGTCCAGCCCGTCGAATAATCTGCATTTTTAAAGCCCAATCGTCTCCTTCCCGAAAATAGCAGTTTCTTGTTTACTAATAATTTTAGTTTTAGTATGTTTGTATTACTAATTAAGTTAGTATATGAAAACAGTCCGAACAGTATTGGGAAACAAGAAAATTGAGGACAGAGACCATAACCTGGTCATGATTCAATTGCGCGACATTCTTGACGCTCACCGCGGCACGCTCATCAACAGATTGATAGCAGACCTGCCCTCTTATATCGACTACAAGTTCAATGTAAAAGTGAATGCCAGGGAACTCGAGACCATTAAAGAAAAACTCTCTTATCTGAAGAATTCATCCGTCGATATGGATAAATACAGTTTCATTTTTGATAGTGTGATGTCAAATGAAACTACTTATGTTGATGCGGGGCCTTTTTATAAAGAGATCGACGACAGCATAAGCTGGTACCTGAACGAATCACAATTGAAACTAGTAAGGTAGTGACACCATGGAAAAAAATACAAGAGGCCGGCTGCTCTATGGCAAGATGCCACGCGACGTTGAAGATGAATTGTCGCCAGTTCACATAGAGAAAACGTGGGAGCTGCTTGAAGAAAAGTTTTGCTTTAATGTAAAAGCGTGGAAACAGGAGTATAAGCAATATTATCAAAAGCAGCCCCATAGCGTTTCCGAAAGGGAAGCTTTCGTCGAATACGGCGCTGCGTTTATCAACCCAGTGCTTAACGCAATTCTCAAACGGCAAGCTCACCACAACACATGGGGAAACATGCTTGTCTATGTTGTCAAGAAATATTAGTGCAGCTTAAGCGACCACAATCTACTCCCTTAAGTTTTTTTTCCTTCGCCTGAAATGTTATCGGCTTGATTTCATTATACTTGTTGGTGCATTCCTGTTAAGCTGGATTTAAGCACGTACTCATCGATAGAGCCAATATGAATCAGACATCCGATGGCAGGAGACCAATTGCGTCCCGGGAGTCGGGTTGGGCAAAGGCGTCGGCAAGGTGGTTAGCAAAAAGAAATGTATCGCCCAATTTTATCTCCGTTCTAAGTATCGTTTTTTCAATTGTCGCTTTTGTTGCGTTCTACCTTGACGCAGGTGCGACCGGTAACCACACCGTGTTTATGATCCTGGCAATCGTAGGTATTGAAGGACGCCTGATCGTGAATTTGTTCGACGGCATGGTCGCAGTTGAACACAATAAAAAATCGGTGGTTGGAGGATTGTACAACGAAGTGCCGGATCGCGTAGCCGACTCCTTCATTATTTTGGGAGCAGGACTGTTGGCGAAGGAGCAACCTTACGGAATGGATCTCGCATACATCGCCACGATCCTAGCCGTCGTTACCGCCTACATTCGAACTCTTGGTGCATCGCTGAACTGTGGACATCATTTTCTTGGGCCGATGGCTAAACAACATCGAATGGCGCTTCTTGCGGTCAGTTGTATTGTTTCTATTTGGTACACCCCCGTGTTTTACTACGCGCTGATAGTAATGAACATCGGCTTGCTCGTTACCTGCTATCGCAGACTCTCAAAAATCGCCACACTTTTGAGGCAAAAATCCTCTGACACAAACCAGTAATCACTGCATGGAAAACATTCTCCATCCCGATCTTTTTGAAAACGAAAATCTCCTCATCGTTATATCTCTCATCTTTGGGATACTCGTCTTCGCCACGTTGTTATTCTTTATCGTAGGCAAGTTGAAGCCGCAGGCAAATCTTCATGAGCTGAAAACAAGAACCAAATCGTGGTGGATTATGGCCAGCCTTTTCATCGGCACTACCATGTTCAATTATACGATATCCTATTTCGCAATTGGCATGTTGTCGTTTATTGCATTCAGAGAACTGTACTCGATACTGTCGTTTCGCGAATCTGACAGGCGCGCCGTGTTCTGGGCCTTTGTTGCGATCCCTATACAATACTACCTCGCGTACATTGGCTGGTACGGGGCATACATCATTTTTATCCCAATCGTAATGTTCTTGTTCCTGCCGTTAAGACTCGTGCTGAAAGGCGATACCGCAGGAATCATCAGATCAATGTCTGTCCTGCATTGGGTACTCATGCTTACTGTCTTCGGATTGAGCCATATGGCTTACCTGCTTTCGCTTCCCGAAATAGAAGGATTTAGTGCCGGCGGCAGAGGCCTTTTACTCTTCCTGGTCTTCCTTACAGAGATCAATGACGTAATGCAATTCACGTGGGGCAAACTGCTGGGCAGGAACAAGATCATTCCAAAGGTCAGTCCAAACAAAACCTGGGAAGGATTTGTTGGCGGCTTAATAAGCACTACCGTGATAGGATACTTTTTGGGATTCCTCACTCCCCTGTCCACCGTTCAGGTTGTCCTGGTAAGCTTTATGATCGCGTTCTCAGGATTTATTGGAGACATCGTTATGTCGTCGGTGAAACGAGACATAGGTGTGAAGGACATGGGCTCATCAATTCCAGGTCACGGTGGCGTTCTTGACCGGATAGATTCATTATCCTACACCGCGCCTATTTTTTTTCACCTTGTTTATTACCTGGCATACTAGATGCAAAAGCTTATACTCCAGTTTATTTATAGCCTGCTGATCAGGAATTTTTTGAAATTGTTTGTGGGTGTGAAATTCCAGAACGCGCGATTCCTGTTAGACGAAAAACAATTCATCATTGTAGCGAATCACAACAGCCATCTCGATACTCTTACGATACTTGCATCACTTCCTGCCAGGATCATTTCAAGAGTGAAACCTGTGGCGGCGCAGGATCATTTTGGAAGCACAAAGTTTAAGGAAAAGCTTAGCAACTATTTCATAAACACCCTTTTGATCCAGCGCAAGCGTGATAAGGACAATATCGAGAACGATCCCATCCATAGAATGATCAAAGCGCTCGACGATGGATATTCTCTCATATTGTTTCCTGAAGGCACCAGGGGCACCCCTGAAGTGCAGCAACCCTTAAAACCAGGTATAGGGTATGTGTTGTCCGAACGACCATTGGTCAAATATGTTCCGGCATTTATGAAAGGGATGGGAAAGGCGATGCCCAAAGATGACAACCTCATCGTCCCGCACAATTCGTCGCTCGTTTACGGTCCTCCAACTACAGTTGAAAGCAATGATGTATCGGACATCGTTAAGCAGGTTGAACTTAGTATCAATGAACTAAGAGACCGTAGGAACTAGTCTGTTATTCCGAATCGCTTTTTTTCCAATCGCTGACCTGACGCTCGTAGTTAAGTTTCGAGATCCCCTGACGTGTCAGCTTTAGATAATATTTATGTTTGAAATCAGCATCTGCAACAGATTTGATGAAGCCGCGAGCTTCAAGATCACGTTTGACCTGAAGAATGTTCCATACAACTTCGTTCTGAAGGGATACTGACACGCCGTTGCGGGCTCGTTCCAAAATATCGTTTAAAGTAAAATTTTCCTCGGTATCAATCGCCAACAGAATGTATCGACTCCATTGTTCGTACTTACTCTTTAAGACATATTCTCCTTTACCCCCGCCAGGAAGAAAGGTTTGAATCATTTCCTTTTCGTCTTTCATGCGATAGTTCCAGTTTAAAAAATTGAATAAATAACGTCAAAGACACGATCATTATTTCTTACCTAAACGGGTGACCCCGAAGAATGATTCATCGATGCAGTATGTCATATTCGCGATTGATGTCACCTCAAACGTTGGTTCCTACATTACAATCGAAAGAAATGAAATTTTCACATTTTCATAATTTAAAAAAATCATAACTTCAGGTAACAAAATGATCATACCTTTCAAATCGAAACCATGACACGCCTTTTCCTATTTCTTACTCTTATTGTTTTTGTCTCAGCATCCAGCGGACATAAATCAGCCCCAAAGTGGATATCTCTGTTCAATGGTAAGGATCTTTCGGGTTGGAAGGTAAAGATCAGGAATCATGCTCTGGGAGATAACTTTGCCAATACTTTCAGCGCATCTGACGGCGTGATGAAGGTGAACTACGACAGTTATGAAAATTTCAACGAGCAATTCGGTCATATTTATTACGAACAAAAATTTTCGTACTACTTGTTGTCCATAGAATACCGTTTTGTCAGCGAGCAGGCGAAGGGTGGTCCCGGTTGGGCTATCCGCAACAGCGGCGTAATGGTACATTGCCAGGCGCCTGAAACAATAGGCTTGAACCAGGACTTTCCAATCTCCATAGAAGTACAGTTCCTGGGTGGCAATGGTAAAAATGAACGCCATACCGCAAACCTCTGCACTCCAGGCACTCATGTCGTTTACAATGGAAAACTGATGACTGATCACTGCGTTAATTCCACGTCCAAAACATTCCATGGTGATCAATGGGTCAACGTTGACGTGTTGGTCCTTGGAAATAGTCGTATCAAGCACATCGTAAACGGCGATACAGTGCTGACTTACGAAAAGCCACAGATTGGTGGCGGAGTAGTGACGGATTTCGATCCAAAAATAAAAGTCGACGGCCAACCTTTGACCGAGGGCTATATCTCACTACAAAGTGAAAGTCATCCCATTGAATTCAGCAGAGTCGCGCTTGTTGATCTGGCCCCCTATGCTAACAATCCCAAACAGCTTCGCGCCATATTGAAAGAACTAAGTCAACGGGGGAAATAAGGAAATAAAGAGATAAGGAGGTAAGGAAAATAAGAAATAGATTATTCCCTGGCATCGCTCTGTACTGTTCGTAAGCTATCCCTATTGCCTTGTCACCCTATCTCCTCTCAACTTAGTTATTGGAGGCGCCATTTTCGATCCAACAAAGTATTATGCTTTTTTCATTTGTAGACAGTCGGCTGTCTTTGGGCATCTCGCCACTTGCTACTGTTGATTGAATTGCACTCTTAGCTTTGCTTATCTGGCTGTAGGTCAATAATTCTCCCGGCCCGTTATTACTTCCTGATCCATGACAACCCGACCTTGTGCACGAAGCCTGAATAACGGGAAATACATCATCCACAAAGGAAAGTGAAACACCGCTACAATCAACGGCAGCAGGACTTTCACTTTCTTCACTTGTACAAGCCTCCAAAGTCATCAGCGCAATAAATGTTAATGTCACAAAAACAATGACGATGGTCCTTTCACCGCCTGTAGAACCAAGCGCCCATGGTACGTTCCTCTCCATAAATCATTTGGATTTACACATCAAACGACAAAACAGGCTTACACATACGTTTTGTGAGAATAAATGAGGCGAAATGGCCTTTTACTGCGACAAATGCCACCTAACCTTTTTCGAATGAATTGAAGCTCATAGCGTGCACATGGCACACACAGGTACACAGGCGTTTATAATTGGCGATTCCGTTGGTAAAACATTGTTGCAGTTCGTTTCTAGTTCTGTGCTAAATCTTTAATTTGGATCCGCAGAAATCAACAATCTATTTAACTGTCTATGCCGCATTTTCAGATCAAGAAGACACAAAAAGCGTATGATGTTTGTATTGTAGGGTCCGGAGCCGGTGGTGGAATGGCGGCGTATGTTCTCGCTAATGCTGGTGTAAAAGTGGTCTTGCTGGAAGCTGGACCTCTGTATGATCCGGCAAAAAACGTGACTCAGCTGAAATGGCCCTGGGAATCTCCAAGGAGAGGCGCCAGCACCCCCTATCGTAATTTTGGAGACTTTGATGCCGCATACGGCGGATGGCAACTGGAAGGTGAACCCTACACACATAAGGACGGCACTTCGTTCGATTGGTTCCGCTCGCGAATGGTCGGGGGCCGAACAAATCACTGGGGACGAATCTCATTGCGATTTGGGCCTAACGATTTCAAGCACCGGAGCATTGACGGCCTCGGTGACGATTGGCCCCTCAGCTACGATGATGTTGCTCCTTATTACGACAAGATCGACGAACTGATCGGAGTGTTTGGATCAACCGAAGGTATTTACAACGAGCCGGACGGAAAATTCCTCCCGCCTCCAAAGCCAAGACTCCACGAACTCTTCATAAAAGAAGGCGCAAAGAAACTGAATATCCCTGTCATCCCGTCAAGGCTTTCGATTCTAACAAAGAAGATCAATGATGCGCGCGGACAGTGCTTCTATTGTTCACAATGCAATCGCGGATGCACCGTACATGCGGATTTCTCGTCTTCATCTGTATTAGTAAAACCAGCAATTGAGACAGGTAACGTCGACATCATTCCTAATGCAATGGTTCGGGAAGTATTTACCAACGACGAGGGTACAGCAACTGGTGTTTCTTTTGTCAACAAGGACGACAAGCAAGAGTATTCTGTAACTGCAAAGGTTGTGGTGTTGGCTGCCAGCGCATGCGAGTCTGCACGCTTACTCCTCAATTCGAAATCAACCCGCCATCCAAACGGACTTGCCAACGCAAGCAACGTGGTTGGAAAATACCTGCACGACTCTACAGGCACTGATATGGGAGGAATCCTTCCTAAACTGATCGGACGTAAACGCTACAATGAAGATGGTGTCGGTGGCTTGCATGTTTACACTCCATGGTGGCTTGACAACAAAAAGCTTGACTTTCCGCGTGGATACCACATTGAATATTATGGAGGTATGGGAATGCCCGGATATGGGTTTGGATTTGGAATGCAGGGACAAAATGGAAAATTCCCCGGTCGCGACGGAAAGACGAAACAGGCTGGGGGTTACGGCGCATCGTTGAAAGATGATTATCGATACTTCTATGGCGCACATTTTGGAATGTCGGGAAGAGGCGAAGCTATAGCGGTGGAAACCAATTATTGTGAAATTGATCCTAAAACAGTTGACAAATACGGTATCCCTGTGCTACGGTTCCACTACAAATGGAGCGACTATGAAAAGAAGCAGGCACGCCACATGAAAGCAACTTTCGAAGAGATCATAACAAAATCAGGCGGCATCGTAACCTGGGGTAAGAGCGGACCTGAAGACGATTATGGTCTGGCAGCACCGGGTCAAATCATTCACGAAGTTGGTACGACACGTATGGGTAATGATCCAAAAAAATCGGCCGTCAATAAATTCAACCAGGCCCACGATTGTAAGAACTTGTTTGTCGTCGATGGAGGGCCATTCGTTTCACAGGCGGATAAGAATCCAACGTGGACGATACTCGCGTTGTCCATGAGGGCATCGGAATACATTATCGATCAGTTGAAGAAGCAGAATATTTGACGGGCTCCTAGGTACCTGGGTTCCTGGGTTCCTGGGTGGCTGGGTAGCCAGGTAGCCAAATAGGGACACTATAAAAAATAAGAAAAACATTAACGATTAACGGCATATGGATAGAAGAAAGTACCTAAAGACTCTCGCGGTTGGATCAGTAGGAGCAGGTTTGCTCATTCAGTGTGAACCAAAGAAAGAAAGTGCGGCAACGGCCCCACCCACTTCATTTACTTACGACCGCACACCTGAAGAACTGGAACGCGAAAAGAAACTTCAGTCAGAAAAGTTCTTTGATGAGCATGAGATGAAGACGATCACAACCTTATCGGATATCATCATTCCCAAAGATGAAACTTCCGGAAGTGCATCGGATGCCGGCGTGCCTGCCTTCATTGAATTTATCGTCAAAGATATGCCGCATTATCAGACACCACTACGCGGTGGCATTAAGTGGCTGGATATTCAGTGCATGAAACGTTTCGAAGTGGACTTCGCCTCGTGTACCGCTCAGCAGCAAATTGAGATCGTCGATGAGATCGCGTTCCCTGATAAAGCCAAGCCTGAGATGCAACAAGGTGTGTCGTTCTTCAACAGCATGCGCGACCTTACGGCCTGCGGTTTCTTTACCAGCAAAATCGGAATTGCAGATCTGGGTTATGTAGGAAACAAGCCCAATCAATGGGATGGTGTTCCCAAGGAAGTGCTTGAGCAATACGGTTTGAAATATGACGACCGCACGCTTGAAATAAGCGTAAAGTTTGACTCATGACATTTGTCGCAGAAGTGTTGTAAATTTGAAGAAATAAACTTCATAGGTTATGAACGACAATTTTGAATCCGTGCCGCTGAAAAACCTCGATGAATGGGAAGACGATCTCCTTCGAAGGTATCCTGATCCCGATTCAATTGCGGTAGGAAAATCCACTGCCGAGTATCGCAATTACGACAATCCCGAACGCGATACTGTGCGTGAATTCTACAGACTTAATCACACGTATCAGACCTATGATTTTGTTCTGAACAAAAAAGCCGATTACCTTAAGTTTGATAAGAAGGAGATGCCTATTTGGGCAGCTTATGACTTCCTCAATCAGCTTGTCGATGATTCCGATCCAGATACAGATCTCGATCAGCTTCAGCATTTGCTGCAAACTTCGGAGGCAATCCGTAGAGATGGTCATCCCGACTGGATGGTGTTAGTCGGATTGTTACACGACATGGGAAAAGTGCTGTGTCTTTTCGGAGAACCACAGTGGGCAGTTGTTGGAGATACGTTTCCCGTCGGTTGCGCTCATTCAGATAAGATAGTTTATCCGGAATTTTTCAACCTTAATCCGGATAGCACTAATCCTGAGTACAATACGAAGTATGGTGTGTACGCCCCTAATTGCGGATTGAGAAATGTTCATATGTCGTGGGGACACGATGAATATGTGTACCACATGGTAAAGGACTATTTGCCTGAAGAGGGATTATATCCGCTCCGCTATCATTCTTTTTATTCACAACATCGTGAGCACGCCTATAATCACCTGATGGATGATCATGATCACGAGATGTTCAAATGGGTGAACCTGTTCAATCCTTACGATCTGTATTCTAAGAACCCGACTCCGCCGGATTGGAAGGCGTTACGCCCCTACTATGAAGATCTTGTAGCCAAATTTCTACCTCCTACGTTGAAATTTTAGCGGGATAAAATGTACCTTAAGGAGGCGAACATTAATTGAATTAATGTTCGCTTTTTTATTTATTCAAATTCTGAGCTCCGGATAGCACGATGAATAAACTACACACCGAGGACTATATCGTATTCCTGTTATACTTCGTCATCGTTTCCGGATATGGTTTTTACATTTATAAAAAAAGGCAAACCACCTCCTCAGATTCCAAAGCGTTTTTTCTTGCAGAAGGAGCATTGACGTGGTGGGCCATCGGTGCATCACTTATAGCATCGAATATTTCAGCAGAACATTTCATCGGGATGTCGGGATCTGGTTTTGCTCTTGGACTCGCGATATCAACCTATGAATGGATGGCTGCCGCCACGCTCATCATTGTCGCGGTCTTTTTTATACCCATCTACCTTAAGAACAAGATCTACACGATGCCACAGTTCCTGGCTACGCGGTACAACAACAGCGTGAGTACTGTGATGACTGTTTTCTGGTTATTGGTGTATGTTTTCGTAAATCTTACTTCTATTATATACCTCGGTGCCATTGCCATCACTTCCATTTCGGAGATAGGTTTTGGGTGGTGCATTGCAGGCCTGGTCGTTTTTTCAGTGATCGTCACACTCGGAGGAATGAAAGTGATCGGTTACACTGATGTGATCCAGGTGTTAGTGCTAATGATTGGAGGACTGGTCACTGCATATCTCTCATTAAGTTTGCTTTCGGATAAATTTGGTTATGACGGCGACGTACTGAAAGGTCTTTCTCTGTTAAGGGAAAAAGCAGACACTCACTTTCACATGATCTTTGCTTCCGATCACCCCTTTTATAAAGACCTTCCTGGTCTTTCCGTTCTCATTGGAGGAATGTGGATAAACAATCTTAACTATTGGGGCTGCAATCAATACATAGTTCAACGCGCATTGGGAGCTGACCTTAAGACGGCACGAAACGGCATTCTCTTCGCCGCATTCCTCAAACTGCTGATTCCTATCATCGCTGTGTTACCTGGCATTGCAATGTACGTATTACATCAGGAGGGAATGTTTCAACAGGAGATGATGGACGAAAGCGGTATCGTTAAACCCGACCACGCCTACCCTATTCTGATGAACCTGTTACCGGTTGGTCTAAAAGGAGTCGCCTTCGCGGCGTTAACGGCGGCAATTGTAGCGTCACTTGCCGGGAAAGCAAACAGTATTTCAACAATTTTCTCCCTCGATATTTACAAGAAATTCATTAATAAGAATGCCAGCGACCGCACCGTCGTGATCACTGGCCGGTACACGGTGATCATTGCAATGATTATTGCCGGGCTGGTAGCCCCGGCGTTAAAAACGCTTGATCAGGCTTATCAGTTTATTCAGGAGTATGTTGGATTTATTTCCCCCGGCGTTCTGGCAATTTTTCTCATGGGATTATTCTGGAAACGAGCGACGTCGGCGGCAGCTCTGACCGGAGCTCTTTTGACTATTCCTCTCTCTACGCTTCTGAAGTTTCTTCCATCGCTTACCAATGATAGTTTCCCCGACGTTCCCTTCCTGGATCGGATGACCATCACGTTTGTTATCATCGTGATCATAATGTTCGGTATGAGTATGCTATGGCCGGAGCAAAAGAAAGATTCAGAGCAGATCGAAATTGACTCACAGATGTTCAAAGTGACACCTGCTTTTACCGTTGGTTCGGTGCTGATTATTGGAATACTCGCCGCCCTGTACACGGTGTTTTGGTGATGTGTAGAAGTTAGAAGTTAGAAGTTAGAATTTAGAGTCGGAATTTAAGCGTTAGGAGTCAGGAGTTGGGGTGTGTCCCAGCCACCCAGCTACCCAGGTACCCAGGTAGCTACCACGTTCTTTTCTTCATAAACTCGTCTACATCCGAGCGTTTCATGGGAACCTCAGGAGCATTTACAGCAATCCATTTAATAAACGCTTCTTTTATCTCATCCGTCCACTGACTGTCTATCTGTCCGGTGGTGTATTTGCCTTCTTTTAACATTGCGTGACCAAACCGGTCGCGAAGCATAATGAATTCAGCAGTGATAACAACTTTCTCCGCCAAGTGTGCCGGTATGAAAATTACTCCGGATTTTTTTGCCACCACCAGGTCTCCAGGGAGTACGAGAGCCTGCCCGATTCTGATAGGTGTGTTCAGCCCCATTAAAACCACATCCTGAAGAAACGAAGGATGCCAGTCGCGGACAAAAGCGTTAAACCCTTCGATCTTCATGAGGCCATCAAGGTCCCGTGCTGCCGCGTCGAAAATAACTCCCGTCCCCGATTTAGCGTAAATGGAATTTCCAAGATTGTCACCCATTAATGTACCTTCTTTGATCTTGCCGAAGCCATCGGCAACATACACGTCTCCCTTCGACAGAACATCAATAGGCCACGCGTTGGTGTTTCCAGTGCGACCCTGTTTGGCCCCGCGATCCTTGATGTTTTTCTCAACGTCCGGCCTGGTGGGCATAAACATCGCTGTTAGCGCACGACCGGCAATGGTGACATCTGGGTGCACCATTTTCCAATTGCCATCATATTGACAGACGTATCCATCGTTCCGCAGAACCGTCCATGCGTCTTCAATGGTAATGTTCTTTGCCCGGCGAATCAGGTCATCCGGAATCTTCGGTCGTCCATCGGGGAATCGCTCGCCCTTCCATTCAGAAGTTAAAAATATCAACTCCTCTTTGGGGATTGTTTGTGCCTGGAGGATCGTTACGCCGCAAATTCCAAGCAGCACTGAAAGTATCGCGAATCTCATTGGTAGTCCGTTAATCGTTATCCGTTATCCGTTAATCGTATTTCAATTTTCTGGTGCTCTGTTATTAACCAGCAGCACCTGGTTGTTAGTGACCCAGGCACCCAGCCACCTGATCATGGTTTATTCCACAGCGGTCTCGATATTCCATTCAAATCATAGACCACCTTTCCTTCACGAACGGTAAGTTCACATTCCAACTTTTGTTCACCGTCCATCCTGAATCCTGAAGAATCAATAAAACCAAATTTGCCTTTTCTCAAACTAAAGATAGCTACATCGGCAACAGCCCCTACTGAAATGTGTCCCAGCTCCTCGCGGTGAATTACTTGCGCAGGATTCAACGTTGATGCGGTAATCACTTCCTGAACCGTCATACCCATGTTAAGGAACTTCGACATGATGTTGAGCTGGTCTTTCATTCCTGCATTCATACTTCCTGTATGATAATCAGTGCTGATGGTATTTGGTCTAAAACCAGCTTTCAGTGCAGGTATCGCTTGTGAGAACCGGAAGCTTCCGCCCCCATGACCCACATCGAAGATAATGCCTCTTTTCTGCGCGTCAACAACAAACGGAAGTAGCTGACCCTGGGCGTTCACGATAGGCATCCTTGACGCAAGCTGCGCGAATGCATGCGTGAATATGTCTCCTGGACGAAGGTGTTTGAAAAAAAGCTCTTCGATGGAAAGCGGCGGAACATTCCCCCCGAAGTCAATAATCACAGGAACGTTTGCAATGTTACCAGCTTCAACAGCGCGATCAACGGGGTCCCACTCCTTACCCATATAGTGCGCTACCTTTATTCCAACGATCTCCTTGTTTTGTCTTACTACATGTGCCGTCATTTTCGCATCCATATCGTTGAGGTTCTGCTCGTAGGCCCCCCCACGCATTCCCTCGCCGACAATGTTGAGGAAGGACAATACGCGCGTTTTTGAATGAGCGATTGTTTGAGCCTTGAAAGTGGAAAAGGTCTTCCAGCCTGCGCCTCCACAATCCACCACGGTGGTCACTCCGCTCCTGAATGTAAAACCATCCGGTGGCAATGCCTCGAATCCATCACCGAGATAATGATCCTCCTGTGTCCCAAAAAAATTGTGAGAATGGATATCTATAAGACCCGGCGACACATAGAATCCCTTTGCATCTATTACCTGAGCCTGCTTGGGATCAATGTTCTTGGCAACCAGAGCTACCTTGTCATCTTTGATGGCAACATCCATCACCTCGTTGATCTTATTTTTGGCATCGATGACATGTCCCCCCTTTATAACGATCGTATAATCCTGGGCGTGAGACTGAACTGAGAGGAAACAGAATGCCAGTAAAAGAATAAACATTTTTTGACGCATGAGAAATTGAGGATTTAGGTTTAGCAAACTGAGAAATAGGAATATCAGATATAAGCAATACAATCGATCTCCACCAGTGAATCGCCCGGCACACCACCATACACCGCTACCGTTGTACGCACGGGAGGCTTGCTTCCAAAACGGCCTTTGTATGCTTCATTCATTGCCTTGTAATCATTGAGATCGTGAAGGAACACGCCACACTTGAGCACCTTTTCCATTGAGGACCCCGCCTTTATCAATTCTTTTTCCAGTTCATCAAGTACATGTTTCGTATGAGCTGTGATATCGCCATCAAAATGGGCGCCTTTTCCTGCTATGAATACGAGGTTGCCAAGTTTGGTCGAGCCCGAGAAAAGAGGTACATCCTGGTCGTCTTTCACAACATTGAAAACTTCCTTTTCGGGTGTAGTGTCGGCTTTAGCAGAGGTCACACCGAGTCCTACAACGCCTGCAATAGATGCAAAAATCTTTTTTAAAGTTGATCTTCTTTGTTCTTTCATGGTATTAACATTTAGGGTTAGACATTGAATTTTATTCGGTCACTCAAGACCCTTGTTTTGATGGTAGTGAGTTTCTTATTGCTTTTACTTCTTCTGGTTTTATTGCGCTTGCCTTATTTCCAAAGTTCTGACGGATATATGAAAGCACATTAGCAGCTTCTTCATCGCTTAAAAAACTGTGCTGCGGCATTGCATTAATAAAGGTCTCTCCGTTGACGGTAATGGTTCCTTCGAGACCGTTCAGTACAAGCGTCATCAAACGTGTTTTGTCGCCTGTTACCCAATCCGTGCCGGCAAGCGGCGGAAATCTGCCAGATGCCCCTTTACCATCCTTCTGGTGACATGCAGCGCAGTAAATATCATAAATCTTTTCACCTGGCGCCGCCACTCCCTTGTTAAGGTTGTCAGTTGTAATATCGGGAGTTCTGATGTGTGATAATTCTTTTCTTTTCTCCATCGACGCGCGCTGTTCTTTTCCAAAGGTATCCTTATCGCCTTTGTACATTATCCTCCATATCTTTCCTTTTTCGGTTTCCGCGATGTATAACGAACCATCAGGTCCCATTGCAATTCCCATGGGCCTGTAGACGGCGTTACTAACGCTCACGATCGGATCGACTTCAGCAAATCCATCGGCAAACACTTCCCACTCTCCCGTGGGCTTGCCATTCTCGAATGGAACAAAACAGATAAAATATCCGGATTGAGGATACGGTGCACGGTTGGTCGAACCGTGAAAAGCAATGAACGCTCCTTTCTTATACCTCTCCGGAAATTGATCTCCGGTATAAAAGAACAAATCATTCGGCGCCCAGTGGCCTGGGAAACCCATGATCGGCGCCTCAAATTTATCACACCTTCCGACAGAATCACCGTCACCACCGTATTCGGGCGCGAGCACTTTCTTTCCTTTGATCTGATCGTAATAACAATAGGGCCATCCAAAGTCAGAGCCATCCGTAACTTTCAGAAATTCTTCGGATGGTAGCATAGCGCTTTGCCACGGATTGAAAATGCTGGCCCACAACCGGAGCAAATCATCCCTTCCATGCATGACCAGATAAAGATTATCATCCATTGGGTTCCATTCAATGGCAACAACGCTCCTGATACCTGTCGCAAACTTGTGGCCGTCTTTCTGCGTCTGCCCTTTTTTGTTTGCGTCAAATCGCCAAACTCCCCCGTGATCTGCCAATTGAGGACACGGATCGATTCCGGGAACAGCAGGAGTTCGATTGATTTCCTGGCATGCATTGGATGCAGCGCCAAAAGGAACGTAAAGATTTCCATTATTATCAAAACAGATAGGCTTTGCAATGTGCTCATGCATCCCGTGCGCATGATCATCCACCACAATCTCTTCAATCTCACTGTTGGGAATAAGATCACCTGGTATTAGTTTTTGACGATAAACTGAAAGTTCAGAACTGAAGTAAAGGTATCCGTTGTGAATACGCATGGCGGTACCGTAGCTTCTCTCCTTCTCGTACGCTCCGAATGTTTCAATGATATCGGCTTTCCCGTCATTGTTTGTATCGCGTAGGGCTGCATTCCTTCCGTCCTTTTCGGAAAACCTTGACTTTACATAAATGTCGCCGTTCCCATTTACAGCGATATGTCTTGCACGTCCTTTCAAACTGTCGACGACAACAAGGGCCTGGAAGTTGTCGGGAAGGAACAATTTCCCGTTATCGGCATCGCCTGGAGGAAGCTCAAACTTCTCCGAGCAATGCCCGAAGATCATCGCTAATGAGAGGAATAAAAAAACAGAGGAAAAAATTCGTGTAATAGATCTGGACATTTTTGTTGAATAGAAATCAGTTTCAGATACTTTGCTTAACAATCCACAATTTGATCTTGGCAATTTCTCGCCAGACATGACGTCGCGAATCAAAAGTGGATTATGCCGTTGCCCGTGTTAATTCTTCCTTGAGCCGCGACGCCACGATCTTTTCCTGGCCCGGCTTCAGCATAAACACTGTTACATTAACACTGTTAGCTGATCCACCTCCTACCTCGATCGATGGTGTAGCATTGCGTAAAGCGTCACGTAATACTTTATCTGTGATCTTCACCTTCCCGGTATCCCATGTAATTTTCAATGTAGGAGTATGATTGCCTAGCGGTGGAACGTTGACCTCGGTTGTAACGCCCGGGATGGAGTTTACAGAATTGTTTACTAATGCGAGCTTTTCTTCCCATTCCTTCCATTCCTTATCATGATCCTGATTTATGTATTTCTCCAGTGCTACATACATTCCCAGGATCTCCTCCTTATTTATCTTCATTCCCCGACCAATGTTGAACCCTCGGGGAGGCATAGATAATCGGGCGGCAGAAATAATACTCTTTTTACCCATTAGCAGACCCGCGCTTTGTGGACCTCTGATGGCTTTACCTCCTGATATTACTACAAAGTCAAATCCCATGTCATTGAACTTCCACAGATTCGACACAGGTGGAACATCGGCTGCAATATCGATAGATGTAGGAATCCCATGTTTTTTTCCCAGGGCGACCCACTCTTCATGTTGGATCTTACCCTTATCAGATTCGATATGCAGAAAGTGCATTAACGCGGTTCGATCGTTCACTGCTTTGGCCACATCTTCCGCTGTCTCGACCCGAACGATCTTGCATCCTGTATTAGTCAGCGCCTGATTATAAACTATGTCGTGGCTAGCCTGGCAGATGACCTCAGATTTCATTCCGGTATACTCCAGATGAGGGAGCTCCCTTACTTTCTTCTCTTCCATTCCTGTGAGAATCCCGGCAAGGCCAAGTGTCATGCCTGAAAACGCTCCGGATGTTACGACAGCCGCTTCTGCGTGAACCATTTTTGCAATCTTCTCTCCCACTTTATCCTGAAGCTCATCAAGCATACAAAACTCTGTTGCACCATAATTAATCGCCTCAAGAACTTCGTCGTGCATAAGCGACCCAGTCATATAAGTAAGTGTGCCGGCTGCATTGATAAAAGTTCGAACGCCAAATTCCTTAAACAAGTCACGAGGGGGCTGGCGTTTTGAGGGTGTTGAAGCTTCCGCCGTTGTAGTCGGGACGATGGCCATCAAGCCTCCTACAAATGGCAGCGTCGAAAGCCGCTGAATAAGTTCTCTTCGTTTTAACATAGTAATGGGTTCAAACAAATATAATTTCATTCTATTATAAACTCATACTCATTTTCCCCGCTCATGGAAAAATTAAACAAAAACGGTAGAGGCTTAAATGTGCACACACGCACACTGATCGATGATCTGTTATGGTTTGCCGTTTTCGACAATTAAACTCTGATCATTGCGAATTACCTGTCCGTGAATGTCAATAGGATCTTCGCATAGTCATAAATTCTATTGCATTTATTATGAACAACGCCTAAACTAGCCTCAAACCTCAACGTATGAGAATGCGACTCCAACTGTTAGGCTTAACATCCTTATTGCTCTGCGCTTGCCTCACAATTTGTTCCGAGACTATGGCGCAAAAAAACAAAAGGAAAAAAGCAGC
>DATHIE010000351.1:0-21856 GCA_035316905.1 Chryseolinea sp.
AAGAAGCTTCGAAAAACTCCTGGAGTTCCTTGTGAAGAGAAAAGGCGAATCAGGAATTATTTATTGCTTATCCCGGGCTTCAACGGAAACATTGGCAAATGATCTTGCTGAAGAAGGGATCGAGGCGTTGCCGTATCATGCGGGAATGGACCGAGAGCAACGGACCCGCCACCAGGATATGTTCCTGCGGGATGAAGTAAAAATTATGGTCGCCACCATTGCTTTCGGCATGGGTATCGATAAATCCAATGTGAGATTTGTCGTTCATATGGATCTCCCCAAGAACATTGAAAGTTATTATCAGGAAACCGGCCGTGCAGGACGCGATGGTCTTCCGAGTGAAGCACTGTTATTTTACTCATATTCCGATGTCATTAAATTAAAAAAATTCGTTGCTATCGAGGGCAACACGGAACAGACGGCGATATCGATCAAGAAGCTGGAACAAATGGCTGCTTTCGGAGGCCTCACGTCATGCCGCCGAAAGTTTCTATTGAATTATTTTGATGAGGATACCTCTCCGCATTGTGGCAATTGTGATGTGTGTTTGTCCCGCACAGATACCATTGACGGAACGATGCTCGCGCAAAAGGTTCTTTCAGCTATTGTCCGTCTTCGCGAGCGTTTTGGCGCTGGCTATGTTATAGATTTCCTCAGAGGATCGAACAGCGCAAAAATACAGGAACCTCACAAACAGATGAGGACCTTTGGCGTTGGCGCCGATCTTTCCAAAGAGCAGTGGGCAAATGTTATTCGTGACCTCGTCGATCAGGGATACCTTGTAAAATCGGACGGTCTGTACCCTGTCCTCAAATTGACAGAGAGAAGTGATGCGGTGTTAAATGGAAGCGAACCTGTCATGATCACTAAGTCAAAAGAACGCGTCGAACTGCAGGAACACGCGATCGAATACGAAGTAGCTCTGCTTCAGCAATTGAAACACGCAAGACGGGAATTGGCGATGCTGGAAAATGTGCCTCCCTACATTATTCTTGCCGACTCAAGCCTCCTGGAACTTGCAACCTATCTGCCCCACAATAAGGACGAATTCCAAAAAATTTCTGGTTTCGGTGACGTGAAGATCGAAAAGTATGGGAAACACTTCTGGAATGTCGTCGCTGCGTACTGCACAAAACACGGTCTGGGCTCACGTATTCACCTCAAAGAGGTCCGCCGGCCGCGCAACGGTAGGCCTGAGCGTGAAACGGAAACCAAACAACAGAGTTACGAGCTTTTTATGAAAGGGTTTTCCGTTCACCAGATAGCCGAGCTGCGAAATCTGAGCACTGATACTATCGAAGGCCATCTGGCTTTCTATTTGCAGCGCGGAAAGATCGCCATTACCCAACTAATGGAAACGCCAAGAGTTAACGCGATTATGAATGCAATTGAAAAAACTCCGTCATCGTCGATGACTCCCATAACAGAACTTCTGGGAGACACGTTTACTTACGGTCAGATCAGGATGGTTAGATCACATTTGGAGTTTTTGCAGTCGGGTGCGCGAGAACCGTTAATAGTTAAACGTTAATCGTGTGTGTGAGTGTGCATGTGCATGTTAACCGCAGAGACGCAAGGAACGCAAGGTTACGCAGGGGAAATACCGAGACCCTATAACATGGATCACTGTTACCATACGCGTTAGATTGAAGGCGGGCTTTCCTCTGCGTCTCTGCGGTGAACACACCCACACCCTCACTCACACGCACGATTAACGTTTAACGGATAACGATTAACGGCTATGTTCCTCAATTGCCATACAGCCCTTAGCTTTAAATACGGCACGCTTCAGGCGAAGGACCTCTTCGACGAAGCAAGGCGGTGTGGTGTGCATAAACTTGTACTGACAGAAATCAACAACACCGCATCATACATAGAGATGTTACGGTTCTGTGAGGAGAATGCCCCACACAAGGATGGCCTTACCAAATATGGCCTGGAATCTTACAAACTCGAAATCGTCGTTGGAATTGAATTCAGGCAGGACAACGAGCTGTTATACATCCTGATTGCTAAGAATAACGATGGGTTTGAACTGATCAACCGGTTTCTTTCTCATCATAACGTCGAAAAAAAATCTTTACCCGAACGGGCACCCGAAATAGAAAACAGTTACGTCATCTATCCCTTCCGGAAGAGAGAGCCGGAGTCCTTACGTGAGAATGAGTATATCGGCGTTCGAAAACAAGATCTGAGTCAGCTTGTCCTTTACCCATCGTACAAGACAAACATTCAGAAGTTTGTGATATGGCATCCTGTTACGTTTGCTAACAAGGTCGACTTCAATACCCATCGCTTGCTTCGCGCCATTGATAACAATGTATTGCTGAGCAAACTCCCGGAACATCAACAGGCTCACCCTGATGAAATAATGATGCCTGAAAAAGAACTGGAAAAGTTATTCGCGTTATATCCGCCGTTGATCGAAAATACCAAACGCCTTCTCTCTTTGTGTTCCATCGATTTTCAACTGGGTACTGACAAGAATAAAAAATCACTAAAAAACAACGAAGCGGAAGACTGGCAATACCTCGTAGATGAAACCTGGAAAGGATTCGCCCGCCGATATAACGAAAAGAACGATGTACTGGAGGAACGTATCGAGCGTGAGCTTCGCATTATCAAAAACAAACATTTTATCGCCTATTACCTCATTGCCTACGACCTTATCTGTTATGCTAACAAAATGGGCTTTTCATATGTAGGTCGGGGTAGCGGAGCCAACAGCGTGGTTGCCTATTGCCTTGGTATTACAAACGTCGACCCCATTGAACTCGACCTTTACTTTGAAAGATTTCTCAACGCAGAAAGATCGTCTCCGCCCGACTTTGACATCGACTTTGCCTGGGATAACCGTGACGCAATCTATGACTACATTTTTCAGCGTTATGAAAAAGGTCATGTCTGCTTGTTGGCTACTCATGTCACCTATCAGAAACGTTCTGTTATTCGTGAACTGGGAAAAGTGTTTGGACTGCCTAAAGAAGAAATAGATATTATCGTTGAAGAGCCTCAAAAGAACAAGGACCGCGATCACATTACGAAGCTTATATTTCAATATGCTGAACGGATAAAAGACCTTCCTTCGAATCTTTCCATACATGCCGGAGGAGTGCTTATCACTGAAAGGCCGATCTATGCATATACTGCTATTGACCTGCCTCCGAAGGGCTACCCGGTGTCACAGTTTGAAATGCACAACGCCGAGGATATAGGCATTTTTAAGTTTGATATTCTCAGTCAACGTGGACTAGGCCATCTCAAAGAGGCCGTACACCTCGTGAAAAAAAACAGAAACATTGACGTCGATATTCACCGGTTTTTGGATTTCAAGAAAGATGAAAAGGTGAAGCGATTGATGAGGCAGAGTAAAGCTATGGGTTGCTTTTATGTGGAATCACCGGCCATGCGCATGCTTTTGGAAAAACTTCACTGTGACGATTACCTGACATTAGTGGCTGCAAGCTCAATCATAAGACCAGGAGTTGCCCGGTCCGGGATGATGCGCGCTTACATTGAACGGTTCCACCTGTCGCGAAATGGCAAGCCTTATGAAGCCATTCATCCGCTTATGGATTCGCTCATGAAAGAAACTTATGGGGTAATGGTGTACCAGGAGGATGTGATAAAAGTGGCGCACCACTTCTCCAAGCTCACACTAACCGAAGCAGACGTGTTGCGCAGAGGTATGTCTGGAAAGTACAGATCGCGACAGGAATTTCAACTGGTCCGCGAAAAATTTTTTGAGAATTGTAAAAAGGAAGGGTATGATGATGCCATAACCAATCGGGTGTGGTACGAAATTGAAAGCTTTTCAGGGTATTCATTCTCAAAGGGACATTCAGCCAGCTATGCGGTTGAGAGTTATCAAAGTCTTTATCTTAAAGCCCACTACCCCCTGGAGTTTATGGTGGGCGTAATAAACAATTTCGGGGGATTTTATAAAACGGAGTTCTATTTTCATGAAGCCCGCATGAATGGAGGTATAATCGAAGCGCCTTGTGTCAACCGAAGCGAATATCTTACGACAATTTATGGAAAGGAGATCTTCATCGGATTTATTCATCTCAAAAGCCTTGAAGCAAAAATCGCAAAGGACATAGGTGCCGAACGCAAGCTCAATGGTGAATACAAAAGTCTCGATAACTTCTTGCGAAGAATCCCACTCGGCCTCGAACAAATTCGGATACTGATACGAATGGGTGCATTCCGATTTACGGGAAAGAGCAAACAACATTTGTTATGGGAAGCAATGCTCTACTTCAGCAGCGTGAAGACGCGCAACAAGACCATGGTAGATCTTTTTGATACTGAACCAAAGGAGTATCCACTGCCACTACTTCAGCACAACGAACTTGAGAACGCGTTTGATGAGATCGAATTGTTGGGATTTCCGCTATGCGATCCATTCCGCCTGCTGGCAACGCCTGAGCGTGGTGATACGGTTGCGCGAGACCTCGGCAACAAACTGGGAAAGCATGTGCACATTATAGGCTACGTGGTTACTACAAAAGATACAAGCACGCTAAAAAATGAACCCATGCATTTCGGAACATTCAACGACGTGCACGGCGAAGTCTTCGACACAGTTCACTTTCCGGATATAACCCGAAAATTTCCTTTCCGCGGTCGAGGGTTTTATTCAATCAAAGGAAAAGTAGTTGAAGATTTTGGTGTTAAAATAGTTGAGGTGAGCTGGATGGACAAACTTCCCCTCATAAATAAACGCGCAGAAGAATTTATGCGCGAAAATATCTATGAGGAGAAGGGTGTTAGAATTTAGACTTATTTCAACAAAGGCACGCGTCCAATTGCGCCGTCAAATAATCCTTTGTCCACGGTATAAATCTTGGCAATTGTGGCGAGCTTGTTTTCCTCTGTCCGCGGCTGAATAGAGATTTTGCTGTCGGTGTCGAGCGAAAGCAACTCCCCATGGAATATCGCAGACAGTAGTTGGTTTCCTCCGTCATTTCCGGGAAAGTAAAAATTATGATCTATCGTCCGTTTAATAACTTTTATCTCCATAGACTCACCGCTCTCGAACGTATAGGTTAACATAAACACATTGGTGCTCACCTCCCGCATTGCAGCCGTCTTTGCGATGTACGTGGATTTAGTCTGATCAATGAATTGATTAACTGATCCTGATGCAAACCCAGTTGAGTTCTCATCAGAATACTCTATGCCCCAAATGGGCGACAACAACTCTTCCTCAGTAGTACAAGCCCCTATAGCCACTGAAAGACTTATCAAAAGCATTAGTTTTGTTTTCATAGTCGTTGGCGTTATGGAAGTAAAGGGATACAATAAAGCGCCACTCGGGAAGGGAGTGTCGCCATTCACACATTAGGATCGCTGATCGATAAATCGGAAAACCGTTCGTCTATCGAGCAATTAGACGGATTTAACTCCAAAAACTCGTTTCAAACGGGGTTAAAGATGCTTCAGCGACATGCGCTGACAACGGGCGAAAGTGCACCCGCTTACGTGGTTACCTTCGACCCAAATAAAATTTTGGATGGTAGAGGCAGTTAAAGATCGGAACGCTTCAGCTTCAGATAGCTGAAGTAGTTAAATAATACAGCCCAGCCAAGTGCTATAGCCACGGATGCAGGGTCGACATAGTCCTGTATTTCCTGAAACGCATAACGATAGAACGGCAGGGGTACTAATGCACTAATAGATTCCATGGGAAAGAACTGTATTAGCCACGGGAAATAATCGTCAATGTTCGCTTTAACGATCGCCTCCAGCATATAAGATAACAGAAGCAAGATGATGGTAAGGCCGGATCGCTGAACGAGTATCCCCAACATAAGTGCGAATGAAAGGAACGTGAAAATCTCGAGGAAATAAGCGGGATAAAATTCCAGATCGGTAAACACATAATTCCAGTTGATTTCCGGCGTGTATATGAATCCAGTGACCAGCGCGATAATGAAAACCAAAACTACACTTGCAAGACTCAAGAGAAAATTCGTGAGGATCTTAGAAAAAAGAAACTCCCAACGGCTCAAGCCGTCGATGATATTCTGACGTATAGTCCTGTATGTATATTCATTTGTGATGGAGATGACCGTCATTATTCCTAATAACACTTTAAAGAAGCCGCTCCACCAGACGAGGTTAAGCCAAACATCGGGAAAGTGATATAAAGGTATTCTGTTGATGTTCAGTTCAGATCCAAACTTGTCAAATGTATTCGCCAGCCACTTGAGAAATTCCATACCACTGGCTGTGGAAAATCCGATAGTCAGAAAATACAGACCACAAACAATCCAGAACGTCCGGTAGCTGAACAGCTTCTTAAGGTCTATTTGAAGAAGATGTAACATATATTTCAGTTTGTCTCCGAAAGAATTTCCAGGAACATTTTTTCCAGGCTCTTCTTTTTTGTTACGAGGTGATTTGCAATGATACCCTGATCGAACAAGAATTTATTAAGATCTTTTCCGCGAAAGTCGTCACGAAGTGTGACCTGGAAAAATCCGTTCTCGCGATTTACTGACTCGGTGCCTGAAAATTTCATCAACACTTCACTTAAGTTCTCCACCTCGGCATTCACCTCAACAGTTTCCGATCCCTTAGATGCGTCGTTAACAGGTCCACAATGAACCATGTTTCCGCGCTTCAACACAACGAAATGTGTACACACCTTCTGCACTTCATCTAACAAATGGCTCGCTAGAATGATCGTCTTTCCATTTGCTGCAATCTTTTTTATTAACTCTCTGATCTCGGCAATACCCATTGGATCAAGTCCGTTAGTGGGCTCATCAAGGATCAACACGGTCGGTTCATTCAGCAATGCCGAGGCGATAGCCAACCGTTGCTTCATTCCCAACGAATAAGTTTTATACTTGTCATCACGCCGATCCTTCAGCTCAACCAGCTCCAGCACGTTTGAAATGTTTTGCGTGGAGCATTCTTTGATCTTGGCATTGAGCTCAAGATTTTTCTGACCACTTAAGTACGGATAGAAGATGGGATGTTCAAGGACAGCTCCAATCTTTTTCCGCACCTCATGGTCCGGTGGTCTTCCAAACCATGAATATTCTCCCGACGTTGGGTTAATAACTCCCATCAACATACCGAGCGTCGTCGTCTTGCCGCTTCCGTTCGGTCCCAGCATGCCGAAGACCTGCCCGGCTTTCACCTCCAGGCTAATGTTGTTGACCGCACGAAGCCTTCCGAAATTTTTGGTTAGACCTTTAATGGACAGTACTGTTTCCAAGCTTTTTGTGATTTTGTCAATAAGTCGATGTCGAAAAATATCTATTACAAGATATTAATCTTTTTTTGCCATTTCCCGAATCTTCTGGGCAATATCGGAGCTTCCATCGATGGTATTGAACAAGTTTGTGATCTTGTTGAGGGCTATACTTCCGACGATATCGAGAACGTAAAGTTTTGAAGAATCATTTACGGTAACAATCATACCCAGCGTCTTTCCATTTTTCTCTTTCAAAAAGACATCAAAGTTCCTTCCTTCAAGCCTACTTGTCACTATCTCTTCGAAAGCTTCCCCCTTATAGCTTGACACCAGCTTTTTATAATCCGCGGAACCAAAGTTCTGATCCTTGTCAATCACGAGGAATTTCATTTTTTCAATGTCTTTGACCAACTCGTCAAATCCCGGGTCTTCCTTCTGATTTAACATCCGCAACGTGTTGTTGTAAAAGTAGAACGCCAGTGCGTCACTATGTGCTTTTTGAAGCGCTTCAGTAGTTTTAGTTTGCGACCACGCCGGTAAGGAAATAACCAACAACAAAGCCACGATGCTCTTCAAGCCCATAAGTTATCAGGATTTTTCTTTAGTTGAGTCAGATTCACATTTCAGTAAAAATTCCGGATCAATATAACCAGTTAACTCAATAGCGACCACATTGTCCGAATCTTCCACCAAGATCATGTAACGATTATTCTTGGATTCAGTTGACCTTATGTAAAATGTTATGACGTCACCGTTATCCTTCATACGCGCGAGCTCCTGGAAAGAATCCTTGCTCATTACTTTTTTGAATCCCGATAATGATACGTCTTCATGTCCGAATGCATCTCTGGGAATCGCAATGACGCTAATGCGTTTGATGCTTTTCACCGCATCGTAGCATTCGTGCTCCCCCGCCAGCTTCAATAATGTACTACCGAGAAATGCGCTTGTACTAAACGAATAAACATCAGGATGATATGCGAATTTCTCTTTCAGCGCTATAAAGCTATCGCTTTGTGAATAGCCGCTGGTGGTGAGGAGCAGAGAAATAATTACTCCTGTGCAAACTGTTTTCATAGCATTGGATCTTTGTTCATCAGATGCGCATTGTAAGTCACGCGTTGCACCTGTTAATTACAGCCATCAGGACTTTAATTTTTCTTGTCCATTTTATCAAGGTGCTCAAGGCCCTTCACATCCATCTTCTTGCCAATGCGCGAAATCTGTTTCAGGTCAATTTCGCCAAACAGGCTTAACACCATGAACTCTTCGGTGCTACCCATGATCATCAGCAATTCTGAGATCTTTCCGCCATTTTCCTTGATGAGAAATTTGATGTCCCTGTCCTTATCCCTAACCGACATAAGTTCCTCATATTCCTTCATGGGCACGAGAGTAAAAGCTTCTTTGTAAAGGTTCCTTGCATTGCGGGGATCGTCTTTCTTAAGGATACGCAGGCCTTTTAACTTGCTGATTGCATCGAGCACCTCTTTATCTTCCGGCGTTTCGGCTTCCATATTCGTGAACAACCCAAACATTTTGCTGGAAACAGTCACTTGACTAAAGGTCTCATCGTTCTGGTATTTTGAGAAAAATTTGGAGATGGCGTCCTGCCCGAAGGCCCCATTCACTACCACCATCATTGCGAGTGCTGCTACTATCTTTTTCATATTACAAATACTTTTAATTCAATCTGTTGTCTGTGTGTTCTGTTGTTATCTATTAAAGCTTTGTTTCCTTTTTCTTTTGTATGTCTTCCTGTGCTTCATTGAAAAGGTTTATCTTTTTCGCCTCCTCCTCCGCCGTACCGAAGCTTTTTGAGATCATCATCAATGCTTTCTTTGTTTCTTCGAACGCCATCTTCGGATCATCATAAGAATCGACTACTTCCTGCGGAGTTGTGCTCCTTATTTCGTTTCTGATAAACCATGTTGCTGCAATTACTACAGTCAATCCTGCAGCTATGCGCATGGAGTTGTACACCAACTTAGCCATCTGACCTTGTTTGGGCGTTTGGATCTTTTCCATCACTTGCCCGTCGAAGGAAATATCGTTGAGAGATTTTTTTTTATTCTCTTCAAAATACCGGAACAGGGGAGCGGTTTCTCTCAGCTCGTCGGGAATATTGCCCGACTTAAAATGTTCACGCAATTCGGCCTCCTCTTCGAGCGATGTCTCGCAGTTCCAATACTTGCTGAGCAGCTCGTTAATTCTCTTAGAGTCCATAGGCGTTGATTTTAGTCAGTTTTTCACGCACACTGTTTCTGGCCCTGAACAGGTTCACTTTTACCTGATTCATGTCAAGTTCCAAGATCTCACATATCTCGTTGTAACTATACCCTTCAATATCCCGAAGGTGTATCACCTGACGCTGCTTCTCCGGCAGCGCTGCAATAAACTGACTGATCCTATTCATACTCTCACGTAATTCTGTCGACTCATGAGGTGACAATGCTTCTTGTTGTACGGCATATCCATCTTCAATGGGCTGCGTTTGTTTTCTGGTGATTGCCCGGATGCGGTCGAGAGACAGGTTCTTCGTAATACGCATACACCACGCCTCCCAGTTTTGTACTTCATCCATCTGTTCCCGCCCCTTCCATACACGGATCAACACTTCCTGAACAACATCCTTAGCCTCTTCCTCATTGCCCAAAAATCGCAGGGCAAAGCGAAAAAGCTTGTTTTTTGCGGGCATTACCCTGGATTGAAAGGATTCGAGATTCATTCCGTTAAAATCAATAACAAGACGCCCGGGGACGCCCGTTGTTACAAACGTTTTTACTATTTGATAAGGATTATTTCTTCTTTTTGGCTTTCGCCTCGCGAATCAGCTGCAAATCGACGTTCTCCTTTGAGACCTGTTCGTAGTTGCCTTTTCCCAGGCCGGCAAGTTTCTCAAGGGCTTTCGAGGAACCTGCTCCTTTTCCAAAGTTAAAGATGGAGAGAAAAATGTCCTCCCTGGAAAATTTTTCGATTAGTTCTCTGGTTTCGTCCGATAACGCAAACTCGCCATCCGTGGCCAAAATAATGCGATTATTACCGCCACGGACATAGTTTTCATCAGCAACCTTGTACGCGAGTTTTAATCCAGCATTGCCGTCCGTTTTTCCAGAGGGTTTCAGATCGCTGATAGCTTTCTTAATTTTTGACTCTTCTTTAAAAGAGGTCGCTGTAAGGAGAGCTTTTGGTTTTTCTGAAAACGAGATGATAGAAACTTCGTCCTCAGAGCGCATCATTGACAACAAATCCAACACAGACGATTTTAGTAATGGAAGTTTTTCCGGCGTGTTCATCGAGCCTGATACATCAAGCAGTAGTATCATGTTGTTCGTGGCATATCCTTCCATTGACCGAAGATTTTCGCCCGGTTCTGCCAGATAGACGGTATCGCGCTTCTCTATATATATAGTGTCATGCTGAACCTTGGTCTCACGCTGCACCACAGGATTTTCTTTTACCGGGTCCTTTTGTACTGAGGTTTTTGTCTCCGGAAGCTGAGTTGCTACTGTAATTGCCACGGGGACTGCGCCTTCCTGTACAGCGTTGTCCTTTGCCTTTGGATACTTCACATCGAACAGTTCAGGCTGCTTTATGGTCTTCAAATGCAGGACATCATGTGACAGCTCACAAAATTTGTTGTAATCGTCAACAATGTCGTTGTAATGGTAGACCATCCGATGATAAGGATGCTCGTTTGATGACGTAGGCGCTTTCAGTTTTTTCAGTTCTTCACTCAAGGCTTTCGATGTAACCGGAAGATCTTCATAGGGCGTATAGGGACATAGTCCGTTGTACCTTCCCAACTTATCTATACCTTTCATGTTATCGAATTCCTTCGAGATTACAGTTCTAAGACCTTCATCGATCTTTTCAGTCGCAACCGGACCGGAGCTAGTACCCTTGTAATATGCTTTCGCGTTGAACAATCCCTCATGGTCCAGGTCCGTAAGTCCTTGTAATGCTTTGCCAGAGATATACCACGAACTCGTTCCCTGAGCGATGGGGTACGAGTCAACAACCTTGCGGACGTCCTGGTAAAGGACCTCTTTCTTTTCATCCCACGCCTCCAATAAAACCTTTTGCCGCTCCATTATTTCGTATACCTTTTTTAAATGATCGCGCTCATATCGTTTCTCTTTAGCTTCAATCTCGAGCAATGCTCCCAGGTCATTCATCTCTTTCAAAATATTCATGATTACTTCCGTCTGATCGTTCAATGACTTGGCAATCGCGGGGGAAAGTGACTTGCTATCGGCTACGGTCTTTTGATATTGCGAAAGCGGAAGTTGAAAATCTTTGTAATCGAATGACATCGCGCCTCTCTTCTCGAAACTTTCGAGGCCTTTATAATACATCGCCGTTGAATTAAAACTTGTCAGCACCATCTGCATGTATCGGGTCTGACGATAACTCTCGTTGATATAATCAATATAATTTGTGAGGACTTCATATAACGGCTTTGACAGCGCGATTCGCTGCGGTGTTGCAGGCACAGGTGAATGAGGAATATCCTTGTAAGGCTTTACAGCTACTTCCACCATTTTGGTCTGAGTCCTGATCTCGAACAACGGGAAATATTTGATCGACTTCAATCCATAGTATCCGTCCCTTTCTGAAAATTGAACGAACGTATTAAAATCGGAAACAAGGGTACCATTGAAATAATTGATAAGGCCGAGGTAAACGTCGTTGCTATGCTTATCTGATTTTTTTGCTTCGTAGTTGTATTCATCCAAACCAGAACGTTTCGATGTAAGTACCGAACCCAGCGATCCCTGAAAGCTTGTCCACATGCTTGAAGCAGGATATTTCAGCACAGGTTTGAAATTTTGCAACGCCGCCAGGTGAGTATCTGTTTCAAGGATACTTTGTTCAAACTTGTCGACAGGCCATCCGGTGTGTACATTCTCAACGACATTAAAATTCCACATATCCAAAATACTTCTTTCTCTTTCTACTTCTGCACGCATCATTTCATCCGCCTTGTGATAGGCATTTGCACTAGCCGAAGCGTGAAGCTTCTTGTACGATGCATCAAGTTCTTGCTGAAGAGCAAATTGACGTTTTTTATATTCCCCTAATAACAACTGCAGCTCTGCAATCATTAATTCAGCTTTCGCAAAATTGTCCTGCTTGTAGTCTTCCAGCTTATGATATGTATCAAGCGCTTTGCATTTTTCGTCGATCCGTTCCGCCGCCGAACGAAGATCCTTGACCTTTGAACTTAACGCGTTCGATATGGCTGCGCTCAGTCCCTTCGTTTGAGCTAATGCTGTATTGTAGTAATAGTCTTCAAGTTGCACTGGACAGGTGAATCGAGGTACCCCCCACGAACTCTTCTGATGTATCCGCGGATAATAGTCGATAATGCTTTGCACCACAGCGGCGGTTTCGTCTGCAGATTGGTTGGCATAGTCAACAAAGCTATTGAGTGCCTTTTGTTGGGCAGAGGTGATCATCTGGGCAAAGCTTGAAGTGGATACAAAAAGTAGGAACAGAAGGGTTCGATGCATTGAATAAACTTAATAAAAAACCATCAAAGGTCCTTAATCGAACAATCTCACACTAGCCAAAAATGGGCCCTAAAAGCCTTCAAAACGCGACTTTTAAGTATTTGTGAAAAAATCGAAGATAAGTGAACTAACTAGGTCATGTATTGTTGTATATACAAATATCATCAAAACATATATTTAACACTAATCTAAAAAATTTATGGCAACCTTGGAAACCGTTCACCCAGAAGTAAAACAAACTAAAAGTGTGGCAACCTGGAAAATGGATACGGCGCACTCAGAAGTAAAGTTCAAAGTAAGACACCTCGTTATCTCAACGGTCACGGGAAATTTCGACGTATTCAGTGGCATTGTCGAAAGTGGCGAAGATGACTTTACAGATGCAAAAGTCACTTTTGAAGCCGATGTAACGAGCATTGATACCAAGAATGAGCAGCGTAATGGCCATCTGAAATCAGCTGACTTTTTTGATGCCGCAAATCATCCAAAGATCACATTTGCGTCGACCTCCTTCCGTAAAAAGACCGGCGACAAGTACGAACTAACGGGCGACCTTACGATTCGCGGTACTACTAAACAAGTCAAGCTTGATGTTACCTATAACGGAACGGTTAGGGGCTTCGGAGGCAGCTTCGACGTAGCAGCTTTTGAACTCATTGGGAAAATAAACCGTCAGGATTTCGGACTTAAGTGGAACGCTTTGACTGAGACAGGTGGAGTCGTCGTTAGCGACGATGTCAAGATTGAAATTCTCGCTGAATTTGTAAAGGCTTAAGAGTAACTCTTGATACGAGTCCCGGCACACATTGTCTGTGTACTCAATGGCGGAGCGTTATGAATACAGGGTCACAACGATCACAAAGGAGGCACAAAGATCACGACGTGAAGCGCGAAAACTACGTCGTGGGCTTTGTGGTTCGTGGTGACCTTTTCTGTGACGATGGTGGGGCACTCGATTGAGTTCGGTGCTCCGCTATCGACCATCGACTGAAAAACCATCGACCATTTATTCAAAACTCTTTGTTAAGTTTAGTATCCATGAACTCGCTGAAAGATTTAAAAAGGTTAACCGCTAGCCTCACTGGTAGTGAAATGAAAATGCCTGTGCTTTTCGTGGGTCATGGTAGCCCGATGAACGGGATCGAGGACAATGAATTTAGCCAGCGTTGGCGTAAGATGGCAGAGGAAATTCCTGTGCCGGCAGCTGTGATTGTCGTTTCCGCACATTGGTTTACATTAGGTACGAAGGTCACTGCGATGGATAATCCAAGGACCATTCATGATTTCGGCGGCTTTCCCAAAGCATTATTTGACGTTCAATATCCTGCGCCAGGCAATCCTGTCCTTGCACGCGAAGCTGTAAACCTTATACGGAAAACACCGGTGATGTTGGATCATGATTGGGGACTTGATCACGGCGCATGGTCGATCGTAAAACACATGTATCCAGAGGCAAATATTCCTGTCGTTCAGATAAGCATCGACTTTTCGAAGGGACCGAAGTTCCACTATGAATTGGCTAAGGAGTTAAGTGCATTAAGAAAGAAAGGTGTGTTGATCATCGGAAGCGGAAATATGATACATAACCTGGGCATGGTTAACTGGCGCCAACCCGAGGCCGGCTTCGACTGGGCGGTCGAAATGAATGAAAGGTTCAAGAAACTGATCACTGAAGGCAACCACGAACAGCTCATTAACTTTGAGTCATTGGGACAGGCTGCAAAGTTATCTATACCAACGCCGGAACATTATCTTCCTTTGCTTTACACGTTAGGGCTAAAGGAGAATAACGACCCCGTAACTTTATTTAACGACAAGACTTTAATGGGATCGATCTCGATGACGTCTGTAAAGATCGGATGATGCATCGTTGAACGTTTACAAGAATTTGTCGCCGACTTCCTTCCAGTTGTTGAGTCGATTGTATTTGTTGAGATGCAGATTGTGCGGCGCAGAAAAAATATACTTCTCGCCGTTAAATCCATCAAGATTGTAGCCAAGATCGTCAATCATAAAATGGCCATGGACCACGGTCTTGCTACCACAAAAGACAATTTGTTTCCAGGATAGGAACGGAAAATGATCTTTCAGCCATAACAATTTTTCCGGGAGAGATTGGGGGAATTCCATCGCAGCCGATACCACAAACAAGTCGTATTTTTTATTGATTTCCTTCAAAACCTCGATACTCCCTTCGTTGGGCGTCATCGTAAGAAAGAATTGTTCGCGGAACGGAAACTGCTTTATAATATCATGATGGTCGGGAAATCCATGTCCTTCATCCTGATTATTCAAACTATCCCTCAATACGCGAACTCCGAATTCCTTTTCGTAATAATTAATGAACTGTCCCGTTGCGTCAGCAATTACGTCGTCCATGTCAACAATCAATCGTTTCATCAATCGCTTTTTGTTATATTTCAAGGATGCAAAGATGTGACTTTATGAAGCGCAGTCAAATAGTTTTGACATTCTTAATAGTTATTTCCTCAGGGGCATTTGCCCAAAAAGAAATTTCCCTGTTATCGCCGTCGGGCAACATCAAAGTGACGATCCGCGTTGCAGATTCCATCTATTATTCCGTGAATGTCAACGGCCATCAAACTATGAGCCCCTCGACGCTTGCATTGATTACAGCCGAAAATCCGTTGGGGATTCAAAGCCGGCTGTCAAAGCAGACCAGACGCTCTGTCAATGAAAAGATTATCAATCCTGTACCTCACAAACGGAAAATCATCCCGGACAAATTTAATGAGCTGTCGATGAGTTTTCGTGAGAAATTCTCTGTCGTGTTCCGGGCATACGATGATGGTATCGCGTATCGGTTCGAAACTTCGTTTTCGGATTCTCTACAGGTGAATGATGAGATCGCCAACTTTCGTTTTGATCCTAAGTCAACCGTGTACTTTCCACAAATTCAGAAACGGGGTGATCTGGACATCTACCATACAAGCTTCGAGGAACCGTACCTGAAGCTTCCTCTTTCAGACATAACGAGTTCTCAGGTTGCCTTCAGTCCAATACTTGCAGATGATGGCACGATAAAATCGGTATTAACTGAATCTGATCTTTTCGATTACCCGGGGATGTTTTTAACGGGGAAAAAATCCAACACACTTAAGGGTGTGTTTGCTCCGTATCCTGACAAGGAAAAAGTTCAGGATGGAGAGTTCAGACAATGGGTTGTGGTCTCGCGCAAGAATTTTATCGCCAGAACAAAAGGCACCCGGACGTTTCCCTGGCGTGTTGTTGCACTCGCAGCTAAAGACGCAGACTTATTAATGAATGACCTGGTATACAGGCTGGCTACTCCACCGTCTACACAGGATTGGTCCTGGATCAAACCGGGCATAAGTACTGAAGAATGGATCATAGGAAGCAATTTGCACGACGTCGGATTTAAAGCTGGGTTTAACACGGAGACATACAAATACTATATTGATTTCGCCAGCCGCTTTGGACTTCAGTATGTTATGCTGGACGCAGGTTGGTCCGATAACAACGATCTTTTCAAAATAACTCCAGGGCTGGATCTTGAAGAGCTGTCTGCTTACGCCAAAACAAAAAACATAAGTCTTGTTCTTTGGACTTTGTCAATGACATTGGATCTACAGCTGGAGCCAGCACTCGATATGTTCAACCGGTTGGGGGTAAAAGCCATACTCATTGATTTTATGGACCGTGATGATCAAAAGACCGTTAACTTTTATAAAAAAATTGCCGAAGCGACCGCGCGTCACAAGATCATGGTGATGTATCACGGTGCTTTTAAGAACGCCGGCTTTGAACGCACATTCCCCAATGCGATCACCAGAGAAGCTATTCTCGGATCAGAATACAACATGTGGAGTGAGAAGTGTAATCCCGAGCACGACCTGTTAATCCCTTTTATCCGGATGATATCCGGACCGTTGGATTATGAGCCAGGTTTTTACAGGAACGCCAATCAACGAACGTTCCGCGCGTTACCTGACATGATAATGTCGCAAGGAACAAGGACACATCAATTAGCGATGTTTATCGTCTATGAAAGTCCACTACAGTTGTTTGCCGGTAACCCGTCCGACGCTTACGCGGAAGTTGGGTTCACAACGTATCTAGCTTCGATGCATACCACGTGGGATGATATCAAGGTCCTGGATGCAAAACTTGGTGACTATGTGGTAATCGCCCGGAAGAAAGACAATGATTGGTACATGGCAGCCATCACCGATTGGACGCCACGGGAATTGACCGTGGATCTTTCCTTTCTAAGTGACGGCAAGTACCGGGCGTTTTCCTGTGCTGATGGAATTAATGCCGAGAAAGATGCTTCGGATTACAGCATGGGTTATGAACTGATCGACCGGAACAAAAAACTGAATATCAAAATGGCGCCGGGTGGCGGATACGTTGTAAAACTTATCAAGCTTAATGATGCAAGACCGTGATGACATAATTGTTTTTAAGCGATTTGACAACGTCATAGAGGCCAACATCGCTAAGAGCAAGCTTGATGCTTATGGTGTTCCTTGCTTTCTTACGGAAGAGAACATGGCTAACCTTTACCCCGGGGCAAGCAACATGATGAACTCAAATGTTCGTATGCACATTTTCAGCCATGACGCGGAGAGGGCGCGGCAGGTTATGGCCGAGAACACCCTCACCGTCGACGACACCCTCCAGTGCCCTAACTGCAGATCTAAAAATATCGAACGCGATTTTCCCAAAAAATTGACCGTCTCCTTTCTGTCGTCGCTCCGATATCTTTTTTTCGGAATATTTTTTCCGGACAAAAAGGTGTACAGGTGCACGGATTGCGAGACGGAATTTTAAAAATGTAATGATTGACGAACCCTTTGTTCGTAAGGGTTGTGCTGTTAAATTGCATTAGTTGATCAAGCCATATGTCAAGAATAATCATTGGAGTTATGGGCCCTGGTGAAAATGCCACACCAGAAGAAAATGAGTTAGCCTACGACCTTGGCAAGGCCATCGCAAATGAGGGATGGATAACACTTACGGGAGGTCGCAGTTTCGGTGTGATGGATGCGTCATTGAAAGGCGCCACCGAGGTAGGTGGCCTGACAATTGGAATTCTGCCAGGCGACAGTGACAAGAACTCCTCTGAGTACGCCCAGATCAAAATCATCACCAGCATGGGAAGCGGACGAAACTACATCAGCGTTCTCTCAAGCCATCTGGTTGTGGTGTTGGGTATGGCAGCGGGCACAGCATCAGAAGTGGCCCTCGCATTGAAGTCGAAGAAAAAAGTAATCCTGTTTAACCAGGATGAAATTACCATACGGTTCTTTAAGAACCTGGGAAGCTACAACGTTCTTGTCACCAAGACTGTGGATGAAACAATCAAGCAGATCAAAGACTACCTGGCTGTCCACCATCCCAGCTACTCTTAAGGTTCAACAAGTTTTAGATTCTCCGCGTATTCACGGATCTTTTTCAACTCGCTATCGCTGAGTGTAAAGCTTAGCGCTTTAATATTAGCCATTACCTGCGCTTCATCACGCGCACCCACTAATACACAATCCATCGCCGGCTGCCGTTGAGTCCAGTTAATAATTAACTGCGCAAGTGTAGCATTGTGCGCCTCAGCGATTGGCCTGATGTTTTGAAGCAGACCATTTACGCGATCGATATTTTCCGGCTTATAGAACCGATTGCCCTCGCGTGTATCTCCAGCGTTAAATTTATGATCCTTTTTAATTTTTCCCGTAAGCAAGCCTCGCTGCAATGGACTATAAGGAACGATACTCAGTCCCTTGCTCAACGCCTGGGGCACAACATCCTTTTCGATCCCACGGTGTATCAGACTATATGGAACCTGGTTGGATACAATGTTTACCGTCTTTAATGCTTCGTCAACCTGCTGGACGGAATAATTGCAAACACCTGCCGCCCGTACTTTGCCCTGTTCAATAAGTTTTGCTACGGCACCCATGGTTTCGGCAATGGGAGTTTTTGGGTCAGGCCAGTGTATTTGTATCAGATCAATGTAATCAGTTTTGAGGCGCTTGAGACTATCTTCACACTCTTTGAGCACGCTCGATGCTTTGGAATGTTTATAGACTTTGGTTGGCTTGCCTTCATTGTTGATGGTATCAAAATAGAACTCGCCATCATTGGTTTTCCAGTTGAGACCATACTTTGTCAGGATCTGATACTTTTCGCGGGGGATTCCATCCATTGCCCGGCCAACAAGTTCTTCGCTCTTGCCGAAGCCATAGACGGGTGCCGTATCGATTGTTGTTATGCCTGCATCATACGAAGCACGAATCGCACGGATAGCGGCGTTTTCTTCAGCACCGCCCCACATCCAACCACCGATCGCCCACGCCCCAAAAGCAATGGGCGTAACATGAACGTCAGAGTTCCCAAGTCTTTTTAACTGCATCAAAAATTTCCATTAATATTCAGTCCCGATAATATCGGGACAAAAATAACAAGGAATACTACATTCCCATCATAACAAACGCCCCCCAATAATAGGGCTCTTTGAATTTAGTCATCAGTTGAAGTTGTGCCTGCTTAAAAGCCTTTTGTTTATTGCCGAGTTTTATCCAGTTGTTATAAAAACTTGTCATGAGAAGATTTGTCGCTGCGTCATCCACTTTCCATAAACTCATAATTAACGCATCGGCACCAGCGACGAGGAACGCACGTTGCAAACCATAAACCCCCTCCCCTGCTTTCACATCACCAAGACCGGTTTCACAAGCACTTAGCACGATCAGGTCGGTACCTTCAAGATTAAGATTCATCGCTTCATAAGCTGTAAGGACACCATTATCATTGCTCTCGAGGTTTGGCATTCGTTTACCGCTGACAGTACCCGCAGCGTTGGCAAGCATGAGGCCCGATCGAAGCAGTGGATTATCATTCGCGTTTTCAATATCTACTCCAAATGCAGACCCTTCTTTTTCGACATCTTCCAAAAAGTACCCATGCGTGGCAATGTGAACAACCGCCGGGCCCTTAACCGCCTTGACGTTTGCTTCTGTTGCAGTTTTTTGTGAAAACTCCGTAACGCTGTAGCCAGACGCCTTTAAGATCTTTGCAATAGCTTCCACTTCAGCCTTCGTGCCGGGAAGTGGTACGATGTTACCGACACCATAGTCTGGAAATCCCAGCAGCATGGCGTTCTTCTTCGGAACTCGTGCCTTTTTACTTTTCAGGGCAATGAGATCCTTGGAATTTCCAACGATGACGAGATCATAACGGTTTATAACGTAGTCAGCATCCGGCTTCTTCAGTGTATTAAGATTCAATTGGTTGTAAACTCCATCGGGAGAGATATAGATGAACTTCTTTCCCTTCAGCTCCGGCTCGAGACGCGACCAATACTGATCGTAAGAATATTCATCGGCTATTTTTTGCTGGATGGCGTTGCGATAGAACTTTGAATATCGTGTATCCAGCTGTTGGCCATTGTCCAGAATCACAAGCTTTGGTACCTCCGATGTTTTTGTGAGGATGAGCGCTGCGTACTTTGAATCACCAGAGAACTGTTGATCGTACTTCCTGACGTGAACGATCTCTACAACCGCCTCGGTATCAAGTAGCAGCCCCTTGATTTGCTTGTAGCTAACCTTGGTTGAAGTAAAGCTCGCCGAAAAATCAGAGGAACGTTCGGAAAGTTTTTTCTCCATGGCATTCGTTGCCTGTTCAAGAGAGTCAAGATTAATCTTTTGCGTTTTCAGATCCTCCTTCGAATAAGCGTAAAGCCTTGCAAGCTGTTCCTTTTGATCCAACCAGGTCTTATAGTCCTTCACCAGCGCTGCATCACCGCTTGAAAGAATTGCCTGTTTAACTTTGTTTGTGGAATTCAGAAGTAAAGCCTTCGTCGCGATGCGATAATCATACAGGTCCTGCACGACCCGAGGGTTCGATGTGCTTGCCTCTAACGCAAAGTTGTAGAATCTCTGAAAGCGCGGTGAAAGAACGTCCCAATATTTGGTCTTTTCCGCTTCGCTCATAGGCGGGAAATAACTCTGAATGAAACCAAGAGATTTTTCCATGACGGATTGATATTGAGCGGCAGCTTTGTCCCAGGACTTTCGCTTCCAGTCAAGTATTGCCATATCCTCCTGCGACTGAACATACAGCGGGTGATTTTTTCCTAGTGTAGCTTCACGTATGGTGAGCGCTTTTTGCAGCAGAGGATCGGCTTCAGGATACCTTTCTTTTATTCTATAAAAATTTCCGAGGTCACTGGTTGATTTCGCGTAAGCTATGTTCTCCTCGCCGAAATTCGATTTATAAATTGCAGCAGACTTCTTTAAAAGATCTTCAACCTTATCCTGCTTGCCCATTACCATATACAATGCAGCCTGGTTGTTTAGCATGCTTGCATAGTCTGGATTCGTTTTTCCAAGCCGCTTTTCCATTGTGAGATAAAGAGCTTCTGCCTCCGCATACTTGCCCATTTGTTGATACAGCAGGGCAAGGTTGGAAAGAAATCGAATTTTATTTGAAGACTTGCTCTTTTCTAGTTTTTCCGCAATGTTGATAACTTCTTTCATGCGGCTTTCAGCTTCCTCATAACGTCCGATCGTTTGAAAGAACATCGCTTGATTGTTAAGAACAATGGCATAAGGCATGGCGGTTTGCAATCCCTTTGACTTGATGATCGCGATCGCACTTTCAAGATCCTTCTCCGCTTCATTGTATCGCGCAAGGTTGTACTTCAAAACACCGTAGTTGTTTAGCGATGCGGCTACTCCAGGATGTTTGTCACCGAACTTGGCTTTCCGCATGGTTAGTGCCTGCGATGTAAAATCCTCGGCCTGGGTAAAACGACCCATTGTTGCATACAATAATCCTTGATTAGAAATTGTCTTGAGATAGCCGATGTCTTGTTTCAAACCCGCCTTTTCATATGAGATTTTCGCAAGGGAAAAGAAATTCTCGGCGGCGGTGAATTTTTCATCACCATAGGAAATTTCACCCCATTCTCTGTTAAACCGCGCATTCTCTGCTTCTGTGAGTTGAGAGTTTTTGTATTGAGAATACGCAATGGATCCTAATGACGAGATGCGGGCGCTGCGCTCACCCTTTTCCTTAATGTCGATAAGACCCGAATTGTCGCTGACAAGAATGGCATAATCAAAGTCAGTTGAGTCAAACTCGG
>DATHIE010000352.1:0-12100 GCA_035316905.1 Chryseolinea sp.
TTTGTTCTAAAGCTTGACACATCTGGAAATTTTGAATGGCTCAGCCCTTTCAGTACGTTGTCCTACGGAAGTGGGATAGCTACTGACGGGGCTCACGTTTACGTGACGGGATACTTTATGGGTACCGCTGCACTCGCCCCATCTGCAGTGAGCCGCACCTCCAAAGGTATGGTTGACACCTTTATGCTTAAACTAACTGCAGCCGGAGAACACGTGTGGGTCAGACAAATCGGAGGACCAGGCGACGATTATGGTCGTTCTATATCATTGGATAATAGCGGCAACGTATACTTCGCTGGTGAATTTCAACAGACATGCGACTTTAACATCAATGGGACAACGACGACCCTGACGTCGGCAGGAATGTATGATATTTTCCTGCAAAAATTTAGCTCTGCCGGTAATCTGTTGTGGGTGAAAAAAATAGGCGGAGCAGGAATTGATGTCGCCCGAAACATTTCCATCAGCAGTACAGGTGGTCTATTTGTTGCGGGGCAAATTAATGGAACAGCAAGTTTTGATATCGGTTCAATACCAGAATCCTTTTCGAGTGCCGAAGGCGGCCTGTTTGTATTGAATGTCACGCCTTCGGAAGAGATTGGTTGGATATTACAATATCAAGCTAATGATTTTTGGATGACAGCAGAAGGTGACCACGTATATGCAACGGGTGAATTTTTCGCCACGATAGATTTTGATCCAGGCGAAGCAACTAAATCCATGACTGCCACATCCGGCGGATCAGCCTTTGTTCTAAAATTAGAAAGTAAAATATTAGAAGAAGAGGTGGACGAGGAGGAGGAAGAAGAAGAGGAGGAGGAGGAAAATATTACTGGAATTGAAGACGCCACTCAAACACGTTTTTCAATCTACCCCAATCCTGTCAAGTCCGTAGCGTTCATAGATCTCGAGAAGAACAGCTCGGCTGAATTCACCCTGCGAGTGAAAGACGTACACAATCGTATTGTGAAAGAACAGATCATCCAAAATGATAGTAAAAATCAAATTGACATGACGGCACTAAGTGACGGACTATATATTATTGAGGTATCACAATCCGGCAATAGGATTAGCACTGCGAAAGTGATGAAGAATTAGAATTGCGAATCCGAGAGATTCTTAGCGTCTTGAAAAGTAAATATCGAATAGCTATCCGATCTCAACTGCAACACCCGACGTGTTGTCAAATATTTCCGTCCTTAGACTGATATTATATTGTTTAAGCTGTTTGATGAGCTTTTCCTTTTCGCTACTAACTCCGACACACACCTTTTCCCCTTCGTTTGTCTTCAGAAAAGCCTTATAGCTATGGTGATTGATATCGATGGTCCTGGTTAAGTGCCTGAAGGTCTCCGTTGCACTAGTGCTGTTTATGAAAATTCTTTCTACACCGGAATAATTAATCCAATCAAGACGTATGAAACCCATGATCTTAAATCCCTCTCCAATCCTGTTTTTTGCCGTGTCGATCACTACGATCTCTTTTCCTGTCCAGGCCCCAACTGCTATTGCATTAGTTATGATATATACGATTGGACTAACGTCAAGAAAAGTCATGGTTGCGATCTTATAAATCGTGGCCAACACGATAATGACGCCGATCAATTTTATCCAAACCGGGGAGAGGTCTTTTTTAATTATTTCAATTTGTTTCATAGATACAACGTTCTGCATGATGTTATCAATTCGCCTCAACTCCCACCACAATATTATTTCATATTAGTTTCGCTGACCTCGACTTATTAATAGAATATTCATCACCTCACGATACTAATCAACCCAATCGGCAGGCTTTTCTGTCGTAGACCGGGAACCGGGAAATGCACTTCTGCAATCCATACCGATCGCACCAGACCTGAGTATGGCATTACAGTCATCCTGAGGAACACGCACACTTACGTTAATCATGTTCTTCGTCAAATAAATTGTCTTTTTTGTAACCGCTGACGCATAAAATATTCCCTGCACACCCCGGGCTGTTTGTGAATCGTTAACGTTAGTCGGGATTTCTCCCGTGACGGGTTGAAACAGACTACCAATAGCATCCTTTTGGGACTCAATCGCCTTCCAATAGTCGAATGCATTTCGCGACAAACTCATTTGAACAATCTGGACCCTGTACTTTTCAAAAAATGTGTAGAAGTTAACGGGGATCGTGCCCATGTCTACCCTTACAAATCTTCCGTTCGACAATTGCAGGTCATTAACTTTCGGCTTGGCCTCGGGAGGCGTAACCCAACAACGGCAGCAAGTACATTTAAGGCCAATGACATATTCCGGTTCATTGGTTACAGGGTTGATAGCATATCCCTCTTTAAGTTCACCGTTCACCATTAGATAGCCGCTGCAAGCAGTCGGACACCAGGCACACGGCGGGTCAGGGCAATGTGTGTATTGAGGTAACGTCTCGACGACATAGGTTCCATTCAACTTCCACCTTATATAATTGTTTCCACCTTCGGCTCGATGCGCATCAACATAAATTCTATATGCGTGCTGGATTGGTCCAACAGTTGACTGATAAGACTCGAAATCGTAATAGACAGTATCAACAGCGCCGACGGGATCCATTTTGTCAGGGATGGACTCGAAGACATCGCCGTCGTTCATCTCTACGCGGATATGATAGGTTCTGCCAATTTCCCCCTGGATTCCGCCTGGATCGGTTTGGTACATGCCCGGCTTGACATAGCTTAAGACTTCGGAGGTGCCTAGGTCGTCATAGATGATAATACGTTTAGCGTCAACCGGAATTCCCAACGGACTGGTAGCATCTACATTGATGACCCGCTTAAGGTTAACTACATAAGGGCCAGGTTCATTTGTAATCTGACCGTCCACTACCAGATCATTGGCGTAGCTGTCGGGAATATCAAAGTCCACGCGCTCAATGCACGAATCAGCAACGACCCAGCTTAGCAAAAGTAAAATAGCTCTTTTCAACGGGCGCATTCAGTAGTGTTCAAATAGAAGGCTGAGTACAAGTTTAGGTTGCTCGTTTCGTGCAAATTTACAAGCTTTTCCACTCTAACGAAAGCGTAAGGTTCTACCCGCCGATCTAATGACATAAGTTCGTGAAAGCGACGGAGCGATTCTGGTTGTTTTATGGCAGGTGAAATTTAGATGTGCAACGACCATGCGCAAAAAAAAGCGGATCCCATGTTGAGATCCGCTTTTCGAATGGGATTGAAACTCTAGTCGAGCCGTTATTTGGCACCAAATAATGTCCATCCTACATAGATTTGAAAGGTGCGATCTTTCAATTCTACATTGTCAATGTCTGACAGGTCGCTCATTCCAACAACGTAGCGAAGTCCGCCGTTAAACCCTAACGGGAGATGTATGACGGCTCCAAAGGCCCCACTAAAAGTATTGCTTTTCAGTTGATCCTTAATGTCATCTCCATCATATTCAGCGTTTGTGAGAATATTAAACTGAGGGCCAATCTCGAGACTAATCAAACTAATTATTCTCCATCGCAGCATAATGGGAACGATCACGTAATCCGTTTCAAATTTCAGGTTGTTAACGTCTGCACCCTGGGCACTCCACAATACTTCGGGTGTTACACCCCATTTTTCCGAAAAGTTTATGTTCACATAAGCACCAGCATGATAGGCGGTGATTCCATCTGTGCTAAAATTGTCAGTCGACAGATTCGAAAAATTAGCACCAGCCTTGATTCCAATTCCCACCCCTTGGGAAAACACGGGAGCATACAAAAGCGCCATTAGCGCGAGAGTAAAAGTTAGTTTTTTCATAAGGGTTAAATTTTTTACTGAAGTTACCACATATTTAACATATGTGCGCCGTTTGAGCGTCATCGTCGGTGCCAGCATTCTACAACCGATTAGTGAGTAACAATGCCCCTGGAAATTATTGACGGAGCGTTTTTTTGGCGGTCGTTTTATCCCCCAAAATTCAGGGGGTGACGTGTAACAATTGATTGGGCATATAAACTAACTCTTCAAATTGGATTTGTCGTAGTCGGAATTTGCGTTGCCGCCCTGGTTCAGCGCGAACGGGAATTCAATCTTTAGCATCGTGCAAAACCAATAGCGGGAGATGGGTATGCGAAGCCATCTCTCTTGTATAGTGCTTTTGAATAAGTTGCCCCGAATCGCGCGCAATCATCGCTATCAGTCGGGTGTCCGAGTGAGTACTGAGATAATAATTAATGCCACTCATCACGTTATGACTGAAGACAGTCGCATTTTCACTTGGGATCTCAGGACTGAAAAGGGAAATAAGGGCGTTACGTTCCATTCTTGTCAGCTCGTCGATGTTGGAATTTTCGGGTCTGACACTTAACACCTTTACTAATGGTTCAATGATTAACAAGGCGATTTCCTTAAGGAGCTCAAGCGAGTCCTCGTTATCTACCGAGTCGAGGTCAGTGGCTAAAATAATCCTGTTTTTTCCTTTCCTGTTAAAGTCTTCAAACCGCGCCACTTCGGGAATGACAAGCACTGGTACCTTGGTGTGCGAAATTACGTTCACGGTATTGCTGCCGATCAATATCCTTTTCAAACCACTGACTCCTTTAGTTCCCATTACAATCAGGTCAGGTTGCTGAAATGCTATTGTTTCCTTTAATGCATCGACAAGGTCTCCGCGCAAAACCGACGATTGACAATTCAAACTGGAACCGAAAGTCTTTTTCAAATCCGACTCAATGTTTTTCAGTTTGCTTTTCGCATCTTTCACAGCTTCAACTTCTGCCAGCACATGCACTATTATGAGTTGAGCAGAAGCTCTTTTGCACAATTCCGCTGCAAATGAAAGAGCGTTGGAAGATGCATCAGAGAAATCGACGGGAGCAATTACTGTTTTCATGAGGTATTAACTTGATTGAGGGAACCGGTAGTTTTTGTTTTTCATGAAAGATACAAAAGGCTTGATCACTATTCATTGTTAGTCGTCACATGCACTCATTTTTGGCACAAGCCTATTGGCACCCAATCTTTTGCCGGGGTGGTAGGTGGCTGACTTGAATCGTAGAGAATAAGAACCAGCGCACGGCGAGTCTCTTTGCCGGTGGCGGTGAGATGCATGGGCAGGCCACCCCTCACAATGACGGCTGGTCCACCGGCTTGTCCTGTCAGATAGCCCTCGGAAGTTTCCAGGCACGTTTGTCCTGTTAATGTGTACCAGGCTTCTGGTCCAGCATGGCGATGTGGAGGTGCCGTCATTCCCGGTGTAAAAATCGCTTCCATGTATTGTGAAGAATATTTTACATCGGCAGTTATCGGGAGCGGACCAATCGCAGCAACACGCTCGCCACTGGATGAACGCCACTCTTCCACATCGATCGTAAAAAGCCAAACTTTTCCCAGCGACTCTACAACAGTTCCACGCGGGCCCTTAGCTACGTCCGCCTCCACGCGCGTTGAGTATGTATACAGATGCCAGAAGATCGGTTTCTTCGGTAACTGCCCGAGCTGGGTATTGGCCATGATCCAACATCCTACTTCGCCAGTCCTCTCACTGACCGGCCTGCACATTTGCGCAACTGCTACAGGAGTTACGAAAAATGTCACAACTATCGCCGCACAAGCTAACGATAAGGTTATGCGTGGGAATGATGTTCTCATTGAAATGTCTTGTTGTTTAGTGTAAACGTTTTTGTTGTGCGCTGTCCGCTTAACAGTCCATTTTTCAATTCGCATGAATCGATGTTATTAACCCTTGTGTTTATGCAATTGCGGAGATAGACTTGCTGCGTCACTGTCCCCGGGATTTCTAAAATGTTCATTTACCATCAATGTGTTGATTTTGATTCACAAGTAATAAACTAGTATGTATCGTGATCAATTCTTGCATTGATTTTTCCAGCCTATCCATACTATCAATCGCTTTTTGTTTTGCTTCATATTCGTTTTTGTCTTGATAGTTGCTTATTGTAACCAATAGATTTTTATCTTGAAAAACTGGAAGCCTTGGAAAATCATTCTCAGTCATTTCACTAACCCAAAGCGATATATCTTCAACATTTATAGTTTTAAGAAACGGGATATATTCAGTATCAAATAATTCTATGACTTTGTCAAGAGAGCTGTTACAAATGTAAAAATTAATTACTGTAACGACTTTGTCAGTTTTGAGAAAGACATTTTTATGCAAGGGTTTTAATAAATAAACATTGTCCGAATTTATTATCATTTCATTTGCTCTCTTACCATGTTCTCTCCAAGTGGCGCTGTTGATATAAAAATCGTTCAAAAATTTCACTCTTGTTTTCATATTTGTAAAACCACGTAGCCAAACAAATCTGTCATTAACATTGCTAATTTTAAATTCGCCTAATGTGTAACCGCCCAATTCATTCATTGGGCCAACAAATTTTGAGTGAAAATATTGACTGAAAGTATCTGCTAAATTTGGTTTTAATAAATAGTTACGAAGTTCTAATACATTAATGTTTTCCAAATATTCTTGTGTTGCAGATGCCATAATATTTGTCTTTACTTGGTTTGACGAGGGCAATGGTAAATCTTAGTCATGGCAGCGGGTATATTGTCCCAATAATTCGCTGCGGATTTTTTTATCTGTCAAATCAGATGTCAGCAATTTCAATCTGTCCGGCCGTATTCAATGTTGCATGTTGTTTATTTGTTGCGATGTATTTCATAATTAATTCGCAGAACACGCTGATGCCATAACGTTAGAGTTTGTTCTGCGCAAATGCTTCCTTCATGGCAGTAGACATTTAAATGATCACGGAATGAGCTAATGTACTGCGACCAAAAGTCTCCTTTTGAATCATTGAGTAAGAAATAAAACCCGGGATCACCGAAACTCTTTCCAGAGGAGTCAAGACGAAGTTCACCATTTGGCCCCACACTTGGCGACATTATGACTGTAGCATTTCCTTTTGGCAACGGAAATACAGCCTTAATACAAAATTTTCCTGATGGCAGCATGCATGTAGTGTATACTCCTGAATATAGCACTTGTCCGGTAGATACGAAGGTTCGATACCAAATTGTATATTTCAATTCCCCTGACTCACGTTCTTTAAGAGTGATTATTTCGCTATTTATTTGATTTAACCCTTCTACATTCTTTGTTGGGATGTTGAGTTGTTTGATCCGGTCGCTGAATAAATTCGTAATTAGATTTCCGAAAATCTTGAATAAAGGATTCCACTGTACGGAAAACTTTAACTTGTAAAGCGTGGTGTTTTCATAAAAGTCTATAATATTTTTTGAAAGACGATTTGATTCCGCATCTGATAATCTCAGTTCCTTAATTGATGATATAATTCCATGGGATATAGAGTTTCTTTCGATAGTCAAATCTTCCTCTTCTGCCAACTGGTCAACAAAATCATCAGCTGTCGAACCTGATTTTCCGAAAGGCCCAATTAGCCAGGGAACTGTTTCCGGTTCAATTCGTCGGCCCCAAAAAATTACCCACTGTTGGGTAAACCAATCCTGGAACTTTTGAGAAGAATAAGCTAACCTCATATTAGTACGGCCTTCCCATTCACCATATTCAGATATCGGTTTAAAACGCAAAGTTGTAAACTGAATATGAAAGTCCTTTCGCTTTCTTTCTTTCATTGCTTCTGCATGGCGTTTAGGTTGTGGAACAGAACTATGTCCATGAACCATATTGACCATTTCTTTCTGAGACTTCCAAATCGAAAAAGTTGATACGGTTCGCGGAAGTCGGGTAGCTGCCAAGGCTAAAGAAACACCAGGGTGATCACGTACTAACTTTTCAACTGGTCTGCCCCAACGAATAAATCTTGGAACTTGAAGAAGTTTCATGCGAGCAAGAGTTACGGCAACTACTGGTACATCTGGATCATCTAATTCGTTACTTACTTTTGGAATTACAAATTCATAAATGCTTCCCCATTGTCGCAAAAATGCTAAGCGGACATGCCATCCTTTTGCCAGTGTTTTTCCAAAATTATTCTTTTCCAAAAAGGTGTCAATGGCTGATTCGTTTTCCCATTGTGCAAAAACAACCAATTGTCGAATTAGTATCCTTGAAGGTGAAAACATTTGTGAGCCTAATGTCATGGATACCATACATTCAGCATGTATCAATCCAGCAACATTGCCTGCTTTGGGAGGGATCCAGAGTGCCTTGAGAGCCAATTTAACACTTGTTTTTACAAGATGGAAAGTAAATACACTCATGTTAACAGCACCTTAGCGAGCATCTTTTGAAGTAACATAGAACGTTGGATGTTGCGACATAGCAGGGTTTAAAAATCGAGCGCAGGTTACTTTTGTTTCAAGTATATATGTCTGATGTTATTTACTCCTGTTTCTCTTTCGTCAATGTGAAACTTGTTGACGTTCTTTATTAACGGTAGCAGTTTTGGGAAACCATAATTCCGTGGGTCAAAGTCAGGTTTCTTTTTGAGAATATAGTGTCCTAAACTTCCTAAAAATGCCCATCCACTTTCGTCTGCTAAATCATTTACACTTTCTGTGATCAGCCTAATAGTTTCAGAGTCAACTTTACTTAAAGGTTCTTCCCTCTGTTTAGGTTTTTCCTTTGTTTTAGTTGCATTGTTAGATCTTAAATTTGCTGTCTTTAAAATTTCTATGTAAATAAACTTGTCGCAAGCAGAGATGAAAGGTTGTGGAGTTTTCTTTTCGCCAAAACCAATCACCGTCATTCCAGCTTCGCGAAGTCTCGTAGCTAATCGTGTAAAATCACTGTCACTAGATACGATACAAAAGCCATTCACTTTGCCAGAGTATAAAATATCCATAGCATCTATTATCAATGCACTATCAGAAGAATTCTTTCCAATTGTGTAAGCGTATTGTTGAATGGGCGTGATGGCATTCTCCAAAAGAACATTCTTCCAACCAGAAACATGCGGTTTAGTCCAGTCTGCATAAATGCGCTTAATAGTTGGGGTTCCATTTTTTGAAATCTCCTCCAGCATTTCTTTTACATTTGCATACGGCACATTGTCTGCGTCAATTAGAACGGCAAGTTTATCGTCTGTCATGTTAATGTTTTGTTTGTTGTAATTAATGCCAAGACTTAGGTATGTGTTGCGGGACTAGGGGCTTGGTAAATGACGAAGGAATGCCAAGCCCGACTTTGGGCGCAATTATCCACGTTCCTAAATGTTGTTTTGAAAACTAAGCTACAACTTTTGCACTCCGCCCGCAATGCCACCTACTAGTTGTTGTAGGCCGTTATCTGCGCCAGACGTATGTACCTCACAAGTTCACTTGCCTTTACAGTCAGATTTTATCCTTCTGAACTAAAATGGAAAAATCAAATCTAAAAGTCTCATAGCCGCCAAAGTCTGGATAAATCCCTTGTCTTAAATCATCTCCGAAATAAATGTTAATGGTGTATAATTCATCTCCCCAAAAAAATGAGACTACCCTCTCATTGTTAAGAACTTTACCCACAACGTCATACCAACCTTCAATGATCATTTGGTTGTCATCAATTGTATAGTATAAAATTTCATTTTCCTTTGTCACATCGATTCCGGTCGAATTCAGGAAGTCAATAAGCTCATTTGAAAAGAATTTGTCACGGTTAGATAGATAAAATCTTATGATCTCGTCCTGCTTTTGCCCAGCTACGTCACTTGTAAGTCCAGCGTAGATTTTTTTATTTATCTCACGGTCAACTTCAAAGTCTTTGTCCCTAAATGTCATTTTGATTTTCACGCAGTCATTATTTAAAATGGCCCCCAACAACCGTGTTTATGACGGCTTGGGTTTTTCGAAGCCGTTTGGTACCACGTGGCCTGAACGAAATTAAGAAAACTAAAACTGATCAGGAATTCAATTCAGTTGATATTTAGTTTTGGCCCAAGGTTAAATACTCAGGTATTTTCAATTGGTGGCGGGCCATGGACTTTAGTATTGTCGTTTTCGTTTCATCGAAGGAATCCAAGAAAATATTAGTTCAATTGTCAATAAGGGTATTATCCAGCTAACCCATTCCAATGTCGTGTCTCTAATTTCAGGCGTGTCTATGAAGAAGAATAGTTTGTCCTGCGGGATGTCGCCAATAAGTCGCAGAAAAACGAAAACCATAGCAAGTCCGTAACTCCGAATTACAAAAAGTCTATGCACCATTATATTTCCTCGTCTTACTGAAACCCAAGCACTTATTGTCATGAAGAGCCAGGTTGTCGATAAGAGTAAAAGCGGAACTACAGAACCCTCTAAGTCTATAGTTAGTCCCAAGTAAAAAGCTGTCAGCCCACCGAGTATTGAGCCAATGATATAAATTTTGCCCATTGTCCTGTGGATTGTTACGTGATTCACTCGAAGCCAAGTCCAAAATTGAAAAGGTCCAATAAGCAAAGGAGCAATTGCTGTCGCTAAATGTGAGTAATACCAAAATGCTTTGGTAGATAGATTTCCTTCTGTAAAAAATCTGAATTTAATTCCACGGTACAGATAGTAAGCACTCAGCAATGCAATAATCAACCAAAATACTGCAATGAATTTTTTCTTATCCAAATCTTCTATTTCAGGTTTTAAAATTCTATGTCAATTTTGGTCTTCATTGACCACTTTGTTTGCGAATGGCCTACAACGTCTGTGTAATGTGGCGTTGCTAGTTTTAAAAACTAAACTATCCTACGCCACAAAATGTTGTTTGGAAACTAAACTACAAATTTAAACTGCACCAGCAATGCTACATACATCTTGTTATAGCAAGTTTTCGATCTTGTTTATCAGTTATATAAGTTATTTCTATATCGGCCTGGAAGTCCAAAAAGGTAGTCAATCAACGTTGAGTCATTTGAGTTCACGTCAAACCCATCCCTAAATAATGTAGAGTCCAATACCTCTCCCGAAAAGTGATAAAAGTACCACCAGCCTTCTTTGTTTCCATTTATATAGTCACCGCTATACTCAAGCGTCCCTCTAAAGTCATACTTTTTTACATGTCCCGTTCCATTCTCTAAATTTCCAAAATCAACAGGCCTTCCAGTCGTGTCATTCACAAAATGGATTTTAAATAGTCGATCATTGATATGTATCGTTTTAGTTTTCTCAGTCCCGTTTGGATAGAAATTCTTAGTATAATAAATTGTGTCTTTTCCCCTTTTGTATGCCGTTAACTTATAATGGATAGTTATAGTGTCTCCTGCGTGCCATTCACCCCAATTTTCCTGTTTTTCGAATAGGAAGTTTTCCTTTTTTGATGAGCAAGTTGAGTTTAGCAATGAAATTGCAGATAAGAAGAAAACTCCCATTCTATATCTCTTTATCTGTTTAGTTAAGCAGACCCCTTCCTTAAGCGAGTTCATGTCGTTCATTACCAGGTTTTGAATTGCCCACAACGTCTGGCTATGTGGCGTTGCCGGAAGAGGAGCGCTAATAAATGTAGCGCAGCGAAATGTTTAGCGCGACTTACCGCATCCTTTCAACGTGACCAAAACGTCTTTTAAAGATAGTACATTCCGCTTACACTTACCCGGCAATGACACATAGGCGTTGTTAGGCGCTGTTTTGATTTATTAGCCACTGTACCCGTTTAACAATTTCTTTCAATTCTCTTTTATAAATTGTCACATCATGACAGCACGATGAATTGTCCTTAAATATTATTTCAAGCCTATTGTCCGTCGCGCGAGCTCTACCGAGAAATTCCGTTTCCGGTTCAAAAACTCCACCGCATCCAATTGATTTCATTTTTGAAATACTGTATTTGGTCGTTTTGGTAAACCACGGCACAAGTGACTTTTTTATATAATAGAGGTTATCCTTGTCAACTGCAAGTTCATCCTGTTGACGTGCGAATATGAAGACAGCAATCACTGAAAAAAGGACATACTTGACCCAAGGGTAATTTACAGTTTCAGCTTCAGATTCCATGTAGTATACCCAACCCAGAAACAAGAGTAACGCAAAAAACTCAAGCCACCTTTTTATCCACATCGAAGGTCTTTTGAAATAGTTCGTTTTTACGATGTAAGCTCTTTCCATAAATCAAATTGCGCCTAACAATAAAGTGTTTTATGCGAAATCCAGGCAAAAAAATAGGCGTTATCAATGAGATTGCCTAAGGAAAAGTCTAATTTGATTTATGGTGATCTTTCAAGATTTCGTATAAAATATAGTTGAACGATGCCGTCTTGGTT